>CAMFHW010000149.1 GCA_945952175.1 uncultured Phenylobacterium sp.
CAGCCCCTATGTGATCAGCCAGCAGGGCGGAGCCTATCGCGACATCCCCGACTTCATGGACAACCAGCACCGCGTGGTGAGCGACGCCGACGCGGAGGCCTGGCTGTCGCGCCTGCACGCCTATCCGAAGGCGATGGACCAGGACCTGGAGCGTATGAAGGCTGACGTCGCGAACGGCGTCGTCCCGCCCGACTTCGTCTGCGACCTGGCGCTCGGCCAGCTCAAGGCTCTGCGCGGCGTCGCTGCCGACCGGTCGGTGCTGGTGACCTCCCTGGCTGGCAAGGCCAAGGCGGCGGGGCTTTCCGCCGACTATGCGACGCCCGCCGCCAAGATCGTCGCCGAAGAGGTGTTCCCCGCCCTGGACCGCCAGATCGCCGCAGTGACCGCCGCCCGCGCCAAGGCGACCAGCGACGCCGGGATTTGGAAGCTGAAGGACGGCGCGGCCTATTATGCAGACGCCCTGAAGGCCTCGACCACGACCGACCTGTCGGCCGAGGAGATCCATCAGCTCGGCCTGACCCAGGTCGCCGACATCACCGCGCGGCTCGACACCCTGCTGAAGGGCCAGGGCCTGACCACCGGCACGGTGGCCGAGCGGCTCACGGCCCTCAACGATCGCCCCGACCAGGTCTATCCCGACACCGACGAGGCCCGCGCCCAGATGCTGGCCTTCCTCAACGACCAGATCAAAGCCACCTACGCCCTGCTGCCCAGGGTCTTCGCCACGCTTCCCAAGGCCAAGGTCGAGGTGAAGCGGGTGCCGGTCTTCATCCAGGATGGCGCGTCCAACGGCTACTATCAGGGCGCGGCGCTCGACGGCTCGCGTCCCGCCGCCTTCTTCATCAACCTGAAGGAGACGCGCGACTGGCCGAAGTACAATCTGCCGACCCTGGCCTTCCACGAGACTGTACCGGGCCACCATCTGCAGATCGCGATCTCGCAGGAGAGCGGCCGCATCCCGATCATCCGGCGCACCGGCGGCGGCTTCTCGGCCTTCACCGAGGGGTGGGCGCTCTATGCCGAACAACTCGCGGCCGAGGACCTCGACGTCTATCACGGCGATCCGCTGGGCCAGGCCGGCTTCCTGCAGAGTTTCCTGTTCCGCGCCTGCCGCCTGGTGGTCGACACCGGCATCCACGCCAAGCGCTGGAGCCGGGAGAAGGCGACCGACTACATGGTCAGCGTCACCGGCTACACGAAGACCCGCGCCCAGCGCGAGGTCGAGCGCTACTGCGTCGCGCCGGGCCAGGCCACCAGCTACAAGGTCGGCCACACCGTCTGGGCCCGCCTGCGCAAGGAGGCCGAGACCAAGCTGGGCTCGAGGTTCGACCTGAAGGCCTGGCACGATCAGGCCCTGCTGTCGGGCGCCCTGCCGATGACCGTCCTGGAACGGCATATGGGCGAATGGCTCGCGGCGCGGAGCTAGTTGCGCTCCCGTCGGGGGCGGCGCGGGCCGGAAACTAGCCCCAGCTCTCCACCTCGCCGACGCGGCGCAGGGCCGGGCGGACGTTGGCGCCGCCCGTGGCCGTGGGCTTGAGCGGGATATCGGTGGGCGCGCCGTAGAGCCAGCCCTGGGCGTAGTCGACGCCGGCCTTGCGCACGGCTTCTTCCGCCTGGGGTGTCTCGACCATCTCGGCCAGGGTCTTCACCCCCAGCTCGCCGCACATATAGACGAGGTGGCGGATGAAGGTGCTTTCGCGCCCGCCGTGCTGGATCTCGCGGATATAGCGGCCGTCGATCTTCACGATGTCGAGCGAGAGTTGCTGCAGATAGGCCAGCGAGGCGGCGCCCGCGCCGAAGTCGTCGAGGCAGACCATGCAGCCTTCGTCGCGCAGGGCCTGCAGGTGGCGGTCGGCCAGCGCCATGTCCTCGATCGCGGCGCTCTCCGTCAGCTCGAACATCAGCCGGCCCACGGCGGCGGGCTTGGCCGCCAGCATGGACTTCACGGCGGCGATGAAGTCGCTGCTGGTGATGGTGCGACCTGAGATGTTGGCCGCCAGCCGCAGGTTCGGATCGCCGGCCAGCCGGTCGATGGTCTGTTCCACCACCGCCAGGTCCAGGGGCTCGATCAGGTCCAGCTCCTCGGCCATGCGGATCATGGGGAAGGGGCTGGCGTTGTCGCCGAACCGCACCAGCACCTCGTGGTGGTGCAGGCTGTTCTTGTCCTTCAGATTGACCACCGGCTGATAGACCAGCTTGAAGTTCTTGGCGGTCACGGCCTCGCCCAGCACCCCGACGTCCGTGAGCGTGCGCCGCACCGAGCGGGCCACGGCCTCGTCCAGCGTGGCTGGCTGGGCGCTGTCCATCCCGTCCTTGATGAAGCTGTCCAGCGAGAAGCGGATGGCGCGCATCACCTGGCCCGGCTGGGCGTCGCTCTTCATAGCGATGGCCGCCGCCACCGGCGCGACCCCGTCGCTCGGGCTGAGATTCAGCAGCTTCAGGATGCGCTTGGTCAGGTTGTCGGGGCTCTCGCCCTGCTGGCGGACCAGGGCGTAGCGATCCTGACCGAGGTCGGCCGCGGCCGCGCCGCCATGGCTCTGGGCGCGCAGGGCGCCGGACAGGCGCTGTTCGATCGCCTTGAACGCCTCGGGCGACAGCTTCTTCCGCAGCCCTTCCAGCCCGCCCATCTCGACCAGGGCGAGCTCCAGCTCGACGCCGGTGGCCTTGGCGGTCTCGAACAGGGCCGAGGTCACGGCTTCGAAGGCGGTCTTGTCGTGCAGTTCGTGCGTCGTCTTGGGCGTGGCGCGGCTCATCACGCAGGAAATCGCGCCATGGTTGGCGGGCAGGCAGAAGGCCGACAGCGAGGCCGCGCGCTCGCGGCCGTTCTCGGTGGCCAGGGACACCACCACCGGGCCTCCGCGACGACCGTCGGCCAGGCCGTCCAACAGGGCCTGCATCAGGGGCCGGTCACGGACGTCGACGAAGTCCCGCCAGGCGCGCCCGGTCAGCTCGGTCTCGGCGTTTCCGGAAAGCGCTTCGCTGGCCCCCATCGCCAAGGTGATGCGTCCGTCGGGCGACAGCTCCAGAAGGAGGTCGGCGCTGGCGAACGCGAAGCCGAGTAGCCGCTGGGGGGCGATCGACAAGGGCGGTTTCCTTCCTATGCGGTCCGCACCTTCATCGACCCGGCTTAAATTCTGATTGATATGGCGATTTCCGGTACGTGGGTGCGACACCGGGGCGCGGAAAGGATGAGGTCGAGCCATGCGTGAGCGGATCACCGTGCGGGTCCTGCTGTTCGATCCGGCAGGCCGCATTCTGTTGATGAAGGGCCGCATGGCGAGCGGCCGGGACCGCCCGGGCGCCTGGTTCACGGTGGGTGGCGGCGCCGATCCGGGGGAGACCCTGGAGGCCTGCGCCCTGCGCGAGATCGCCGAGGAGACCGGCTTCACCGCCATCGACCTCGGGCCACCCGTCTGGCGTCGCGAGGGACAGGGCGTCCTGCACGACGGCGAGCCGGTGATCTTCAAGGAGACCTATTTCGTCGCCCGCTGCCGAGGCGACGAGCCCGTGCGCGACGGCTGGGCCGACTACGAGCACGACCTGGTCGACGACATCCGCTGGTGGACGCTCCGCGATCTCGCCGCCTGCGAGGAGGCGATCTATCCGGAAAGGATGCTGGAGCTGCTGCCCGATGTGGCCGCCGGCCGCTACCCGGCCGAGCCGATGGAGATCACGGTCTCGAAGGTCAGGTAAGCCGGCTCAAGCGCTCTGGGCCTGGTCCTGGTCTTCCTCGTCGCCGTTGGCCACGGCGGCCATCATGGCGTTGACCAGGCTCTGAACCTGCACGGGCTTGGTCACGTAGCCCGCGAAGCCCAGCTCATGATAGCGCTCGGCGCCCAGGGTCATGGCATCGGCCGTCACCGCGATCAGCGGGGTTTCGCGATTGGGCCCCGGCTGGGCGCGCAGCGCCTGCAGCACGTCGATCCCGGTCATCTCCGGCATCTGGATGTCCATCAGCACGAGGTCGAAGGACTGCGAGGTGAGCGCCTCCAGCGCCTCGCGCCCGCCGCTGGCCTTCTTGATGCTGAAGCCCATGGCGCCCAGGAGCTGCTCGAGCACCAGGAGGTTGGTAGGGTTGTCGTCGGCGGCCAGGATGGAGAGCGTCGGCGCCTCCTCCCGCGAGATCGCCTGGGCCGCGAGGTCCTCGGCGGCGGGCGCGCCGGTCACTTCCAACGGCAGGGACAGGGTGAAGGTCGAGCCCCGGCCGAGCGTGGAGTCGACCCACACCTCGCCGCCCATCAGGGCCGAAAGTTGCTGGCAGATGGCCAGGCCCAGGCCCGCGCCCGCGAACCGGCGCACGTCGGAGGCGTCGGCCTGGCTGAACATCTTGAAGAGATAGGGCAGGTCCTGTTCGGCGATGCCGACGCCGGTGTCGGACACCGAGAACACCAGCAGGTCGGGCGCCTCGACATCGAGGGTGACCGTGACCGCGCCCTCGCGGGTGAACTTGATCGCATTGCCCACCAGGTTGAACAGCACTTGTCGCACTCTGCGCGCGTCGAGCGCGACGTGCGCGGGCACGTCGGTGGACACGTCGAGCGTCAGCGCCAGCCCGCGTTCGGCGGCCGTCGGACCCCAGAAGGCCTCCATCTCGGCCAGCAGGGCGCGGACCTCGCAGGGGCTCTTGGCGATCTCCATCTGGCCGGCGTCGATCTTCGACAGGTCCAGGATGTCGTTCAGGATCACCATCAGGAGCTCACCGCTCTTGATCAGGGTGTCGACCTGCTGGCGCTGGGCCGGCGCGAGGTCGGAGCGCTGCAGCAATTGCGCCATGCCCAGCACGCCGTTCATCGGCGTGCGGATCTCGTGACTCATGGTCGCGAGGAAGGTCGACTTGGCGAGGCTGGCCCGGCGGGCCTCGTCGCGGGCCTCGGTCAGGTGCTCGATCAGGCTGTTCTTCTCGCCCTCGCGCGCCAGGATGTCGGCGCGGGCGCGGCGGGCCGCGAGCTTGATGAGGCCCAGCGTGCCGCCCAACCAGATGGCGGCTCCGCCCAGAAGCAGGCCCTCATTCACGGCGATCATGGGTCCCCCGGGACGGGCGCGTGGATCTTAAGGTTACCGATCGCATGCCAAGTCTTGAAAAATCCTTTGCGCACGGGGCCTTGCGCAGATGTCCTGGCTTGGCGAGGCTTCGCTGTCACAGACCCGAAATGAAACGGGCTCAGGGAGGGGAACATGATCATCGCCGCACTCGCCGCCGCCCTTGCGGTCGCCGCCCCTTGCGATCTCGAGCACCCGTCCGGCAAGCCAGGCTGCACGCGGGCCGCCGTCGACGCCCTGCCGATGAACGCCATCCAGGTGATCGGCACCCACAACAGCTACAAGACGGCGATCGCGCCCAAGGAATTCGCCCTGCTGCAGGCGATCAATCCGAAGACCGCCAGGACGCTGGACTATTCCAAGCCGCCGCTGACCGACCAGCTCAAGGCCGGCGCGCGCCAATTGGAGCTCGACTTCGTCAACGATCCCGAAGGCGGTCGTTATGCGACGCCGCTGGGCCAGAAGATGGCCAAGGACGCCGACACCGCGCCCTATGACGCCGCTCCGATGATGAAGCCGGGCATGAAGGTCATGCACGTGCCGGACATCGACTATCGCAGCGTCTGCCCGACCTTCGTGGCCTGCCTCACCGAGATCCGCGCCTGGTCCAAGGCCCACCCGGACCACCTGCCGATCCTGATCATCATGAACCTGAAGGACGACCAGATCCCGGTCCCGGGCGCCGTGCCCCTGCTGCCCTTCGACGCCAAGGCGATGGACGCCATCGACGCCGAGATCCGCTCGGTCTTCCCAGAGGCGGCCCTGATCACGCCCGATCGGGTGCGTGGCAAGCACGCCACCCTGCGCGAGGCGGTGGCGGCCGGCGGCTGGCCGAAGCTGAAGGCGGCGCGCGGCAAGGTGATGTTCGCGATGGACGAGGGCGCGGCCAAGACCGACCTCTATCGTGTCGGACATCCGAGCCTCGAAGGTCGCGCCATGTTCATCAACACGCCCGACCTGGCCTCGCCGGCCGCCGGCTACATCACCCTGAACGAGCCGGAGGAGTTGGCTGGCAGGATCGACGCGGCGCTCAAGGCCGGCCTCATCGTCCGCACCCGCGCCGACGCCGACACCTTCGAGGCGCGCGACAACGATCGCCGCCGCCAGGTCGACGCCTTCAATTCGGGGGCCCAGTACGTCTCGACCGACTACATGACGCCGGACACGCGGTTCGGTCCCTACGAAGCCCACCTGCCCGGCGGTGGGGTGGGGCGGCTGAACCCCAAGACGGCGAAATGAACGCGGTGCTGGAAGCGCCGCCGGCCCTGATCTGGGGGTTCCGCTTCCAGGGGGCCGAGGCGCTGCCGGTGACCGAGCTCAACCTCGCGGCCGAGCTCACGGGACGCGACGGTTGGGTCTGGCTGCACTTCCCGCTGGGCGACCTACGGGCGCGTGCCTTCCTCAAGGGCTTCGAGGCGGTCCCGCTCGCCGCGCGCGACCTGATGCTGTCCGACGAGAGCCGGCCGCAGTTCCAGTTCGCCGAGGGCTGGGTGCACGGCATCCTGCCCGACATGCAGCGCGACCTCGCCGGCCGCGCCACCGGCATCGGCCGTCTGCATTTCGCCGCCGGTGATCGGCTGCTGGTCACCGCGCGCCTGCATGCGCTGCGGGTGGTCGACGATGTGCGCCACGAATGCGAGCGGCATGGGCGGGCGGTGGGCCCGGTCGCCACCGTGGTCCGCTTCGTCGAGCGCTATGTCGCCCTTTGCGAGAATCGCGCCCACCAGATCGCCGAAGAGCTCAACCGGGTCGAGGACCTGACCCTGGTCGAGGAGTCGGAGCTGGAGGAGGTGCGGCTCGGCCCGACCCGCCGCGAGGTGTCGCGCAACCATCGGGAGTTCATGGCTCTGCGCAGCGCCCTGCACCGGGCCATGGGGCCGCGCGAGCCCCATGCGCCCGTGGCGCTGAGCGAGCACCTGCCGAGGCTCGCCCAGGAGGTCGACGACCTCAGCCGCGAGAGCGTCAGCCTGCAGGACCGCGCCCGGCTGCTGCACGAGGAGATCGACACCCGGATCACCGGCGCGACCAACCGCAGCATGCGGGCGCTCACCATCATCTCGACCCTGCTGATCCCGCCGACCCTGATCGTCGGCGCCTTCGGCATGAACGTCGGGGGCATTCCCTGGGCGACGGGCAGGGGCGGCTTCGTCGAGGCCTCGATGCTGTGCCTGGCCGTGGTCGGCGCGGCCTGGTGGATGCTGCGCCGGATGCGGATCCTCTAGCCCGGTCGCGCTCCTGGATAGCGCGGCAGGCCGTCATCGGCGATCTCCCACCAGTCGGCCTTGCCCTCGACGTAGAAGTGGAAGCCACGCACGGCGCCCGTCGGAGTGTCCAGGGTCCCGGCGCGCAAGCGCATCGTCTCGGGCTTGGCCAGCAGGCGACTGAACATCGGCGAGCCGCAGGTCCCGCAGAACACCCGCTCCTTGCCCGGCGTGTGTTCGTAGGCGCGCAGGACGTCCTCGCCGGCCAGCAGGCGGAAGTCGGCCGTCGCCACCGGGATGTTCGATCCGAAGGCCGAGCCCTGGGCCTTGCGGCAGTGGCCGCAGTGGCAGAACTGGATCGGCGCGAGCTGGCCCGCGAGCTCGAAGCGGACCGCGCCGCAGAGGCAGGAACCGGTGGTCATGCGTCGATCTTCCCGACGCGTTCGGGGTGGCCGGACCACTGCCAGGCCATGGTCGGACGCGAGACGCCCAGCATCATGCCGCCCAGGGTCGGCGGATGCAGCCACAGCTGGTCGGAGCTGAGACCGGCGGGGCGTGCGGCGGGCCGGTCGACGGTCAGACCCTTGCCCTCGACCGCGGTCTCGATCGGCCCGAGGTGCGGCGCCTCGGCGAACGCCATGTAGAAGCCGGTGCCCTCGCGGGCGTGATAGCGGCCCATGGTCTTGTCGTCGTCGGTGGGGGTGATGACCTCGAACCTGTGCAGCCGGCCCTTCTCGAACAGGGTCAGCACGCCGGTGTAGCCGAAGACCTCTGAGGTGATGGTGGTGAAGCTCGTCTCGTCGAGGCCGAAGGCGTCGCGGATCTGGCCCACCGCGCCGGCCTGGTCCTTGGCGAGCACCGTCGCCTCGTAGAGGAAGTCGACCAGGCCCGCCGGCTTCCGCTCGCTCGGCGGCGAGATCACGAACTCGATCGGCGCGCCCTCGATGGTGAGGGTCAGGTAGTGGCGGCCGTCGGCTTCGCGGTGCGCGGCGCCCGAGGCGCGGGCCGTCTCGGCGACCTTGGCGGCGTCGGGCGAGGCGGCGCCGGCGGCGAAGAGGTGGGCGCGGCCGCGGCGCTTCAGGGCCGCCTCGATCGGTCCCGTTCCGTCCGGCTCCAGGATCTCGATGTCCGAGGCGCCCGCGCGCATCACGATCCGCCGCGCGGCCAGGCCGGGCAGGGCGTCGCGCGCCACCTCGACCGCGCCCAGGGCGGCGCGCCACTTGGCGGCGGCGGCCTCGGCGTCCGGCGTGGCCAGCAGGACGCGGTCGATCTCGGTCAGCATGGGGTTCCTCCTCGGCGGCGCCGACGCTCCCCTGGATCGCGCCGCGACGCAAGTTTGCGCTTGGCGCCG
>CAMFHW010000150.1 GCA_945952175.1 uncultured Phenylobacterium sp.
GCCATATGCCGAGCGCGATGACCCCGGCCGATCCGTCGGAGCCGGTGATCCATCCCGAGGCCCAGGTGCACGACAGCGTGCTGGGCGCCTGGACCCGCGTGGGCGCGCGCACCAGCCTGTCCGAGGTGTCGATGGGGGCGTTCAGCTACATCGTGAACGACGCCTCGGCGACCTATAGCGACATCGGCAAGTTCTGCTCGATCGCCCGCGACGCGCGGATCAATCCGGGCAACCACCCGACCTGGAAGGCGGCGCAGCACCATTTCAGCTATCGCGCGGTCTCCTACGGCCTGTCGGACCAGGACGACCAGGCGTTCTTCGAGTGGCGGCGGTCGCACCGGGTGGTGCTGGGCCACGACGTCTGGATCGGCCATGGCGCGACCGTGCTGCCGGGCGTGACGGTCGGCACGGGTTCGGTGGTCGGCGCGGGCGCGGTGGTCTCCAAGGACGTGCCGCCCTTCACCATCGTGGGCGGGGTGCCGTCGCATCCGATCCGCGAGCGCTTCCCGCAGGCCGTGCGCGACGGACTTCTTGCGCTCGCCTGGTGGGACTGGCCCCATGAGCGTCTCGCCGAAGCGCTCGAGGATTTCCGCCGGCTCGATGCCCACGACTTCGTTGAAAAGCACAGCTGAGAGCGCCGGCCGGCTGGTGCTGGTCGTGGGTCCGTCGGGGGTCGGCAAAGACACCTTGCTCGACGGCGCGCGCGCGGCGCTGGCCGGCGACGCCGGCGTGGTGTTCGCGCGGCGCGAGATCACCCGGCCCGCCGAGGCCGGCGGCGAAGATCATACGCCGGTCGAGATGGCGGCGTTCCAGGCCCGGGCGGCCGCCGGTGGCTATCTGCTGTCCTGGGAGGCGAACGGCCACGGCTACGGCCTGCCCCGCGCCTTGCAGATCGATCTTGCCGCGGGCCGCACGGTTGTCGCCAACGCCTCACGCGCGGCTTTGGCCGAGGCCCGCACGCTCTTCCCGGGCATGCGGGTTGTGTCGATCACGGCGGCGCCGGAGACCGTCGCGGTCCGCCTGGCGGGGCGTGGCCGCGAGACCGCCGCGGAGATCGCCGCGCGCCTGGCGCGGGGCGGCGCCTACGCCGTCGAGGGACAGGACGTGGTGGTGGTCCGCAATGACGGGCCGGCGGCGGACGGGATCGCAGCGCTGACCGCGGCGATCCGGGGTTAGGCGAGGATCGCGCGATCGGGCCCAGCCCCTGCGCAGGCGACCCATACGCGTCGGAGGCCCCGGCAAGTCCCCGATCACGGAGATCATGGATGGCCGGGACAAGCCCGGCCATGACGCAGGGCTTAGTGAAGCCGCGTGATTGGCCTACGCCTCCGCCCGCGCCGGGAAGGCCAGGCGGGCGACGACGCGGAACGGCGCCTGGCGGTCGAGCTGGCGGAAGATGGCGACGCCGTCGAAGAGGTGCGGCCCCGTCTCCTCGGCGAAATGATCCTGCAGGGCGGCAAGCGCGCGGGCCCGCAGGGCCTTGTCCGGGATCGAGCCGGTCAGGGTCATGTGGAAGCGGAACTGGTCGAAGACGTAGGGGTAGCCCCAAGCGACCAGGCGCGCGTCCTGCTCCGGCGTCAGGCCGGCCTGGCGGCGGCGAACGAGGTCGGCCTCAGACAGCGGGGCGCGGAAGGGCTCGAAGGTCTTCAGGCAGGCTTCGTGCAGGGCGGCCATCTCGCCCTCGCCCGACTGGAGCTGGAAGGCCAGGAAGCGGCCCAGGGCGTCAGGCGCGATCGTCGCCTCGAACGGGGTCAGGCGCGCGGCGAGATCGACCGCGGCCTGGACCAGCTCGGTCTCCCGGCGGCCGGCGGCCAGTTCGAAGGGGGCCTTAAGCGTGGCGTGGAAGCCGTAGCCGCGCGGGTCGGCCGTGAGACGGGCCAGGTTGACGCCTTCCAGGCCGGGCAGGTCAGGCTGGGCCAGGTCCTCGCCGGTGACGGCGTCGCGCCCGAGCCAAGCGCACGCCTTGGTCCAAAGCCGCGAGTCCGCGCGCGGGGCGTAGTAGATGGCGTAGCGCGTGGTCATGCGACCCGTAGGCCTTCGCGCCAAACTTCGCGGGCCACCGGCCAACCGTCGGACCGGCGGGCGACGCGGACCAGGTCGGCGCGCTGGCCGGGCGCGATCTCGCCGCGGTCGGCAAGGCCGACGCGACGCGCGGGCGTGGCGGCGACGGTGGCCAACGCCTTCTGGGCGGGCCAGCCGAACTGGTCGATCAGCATGAAGGCCGAGCGTAGCATGGAGAGCGGCACGTAGTCGGAGGCCAGGATGTCGAGCATGTCCTCCTCGGCGCAGGCGCGGGCGGACAGATTGCCCGAATGGGACGAGCCACGCACGAAGTTCGGGCCGCCCATGCAGATGGCCATGCGGTAGTCGCGCGCGGTGCGGGCGGCTTCGAGCGTGACCGGGAACTCGGCGATCACGCAGCCGTCGGCATGGGCCTCCAGCACATGATCGATGGTGGCGTCGTCGTGGGCGCAGAGCGGCACGCCGTATTCGCGGGCGACGGCGACGACGCTGCGGCGATTGTCGACCACGACGTCGGGATCGCGGCGCTCATGGCGCTCGGCGAGGAGCTCCTGGACCTCGGCCTCGCTGCGGCCGCCGGCGACCAGGCGTTCGCGAAGGCCCGCGACATTGGTGTTCTGACGCTGGCCGGGCGAGTGGTCCATGACCGACAGCAAGCGCAGGCGCGGATGGTCGGCGTGGGGCTCCAGGAGGCTGAGCAACTCGGGATTGGTCACCTCGCAGCGCAGATGCAGCAGGTGGTCGGCGCGCAGGGCGCCGTCGGCCCTGGCCTGGTCGACCGCGCCGATCATCGGACCTAGCGAAGCCTTGCGGTCGAGGCCGTCCTTCGTGCCGTGCAGGCTCAGGCTGTCGAGCACGGTGGTGATGCCGGCCGAGGCGCACTGGCCGTCATGAGCGAGCGCGGCGCCATAGGCGTCCCACAGGGCGCCGGGCCGGGGCTGGTAGTGGCGCTCCAGATTGTCGGTGTGGATGTCGACCAGGCCCGGGATCAGCCAGTCCGCGCCCCAGTCCTGAGCCTGAGCAGAGGGCGCGCTCCGGGTTTCGACGGCGCGGATCGCGCCGCCGTCCAGCACCGCCTCGCCACGCAGGACGCCGTCCGGGGTGACGAGGTTCTGGGAATAGATCCGGGCTTCCATGTCAGGCCGCCGCCTTGAACTGGGCGACTGGGAACAGTCGCGTGGCCACCGCGTCGCGGACGTCGTGGTCGTGGAAGATGCCGATCATCGCCGCCCCCTGCCCCAGGGCCTGGCGGATCAGGTCGACGACGATGGCGCGGTTGTCGGCGTCCAGCGAGGCGGTCGGCTCGTCCAGCAGCATGACCGGATAGTTGCGGATGAAGCTGCGGGCGATGTTCACCCGCTGCTGCTCGCCGCCGGAGAAGGTGGCGGGGGGCAGCTCCCAGTGGGCGCGCGGCAGGCGCAGCGCATCCAGCAGGGTCTCGGCGCGCTCGCGGGCCGCCTCGGGCTCGACGCCGTTCTCCAGCAGCGGCTCCATGACCAGCTGCAGGGTCGAGACCCGCGGGATCACGCGCAGGAACTGGCTGACATAGCCGAGCGTGCGGCGGCGCACGTCGATCACCTGGTGCGGCAGGGCCTGGGTGATGTCGACATAGGCGCCGTCGTGCAAGACGCGGACGGCGCCCGAGGTTGGCAGATAGTTGCCGTAGATGGCGCGCATCAGGGTCGACTTGCCGACGCCGGACTCGCCGGCGAGGACGACGCACTCGCCGGCCCCGACCTCCAGCCGCAGCTTGTGGAACACCGGGATGGCCGCCCGGTCGGCGTTGTGCAGGACGAAGGTCTTGGCGAGATCCTCGACCACGATGAGGGGTTGGTGGCTCATGGCGGGACCTAGATCTGCAGGACGGACGAGACGAGGAGTTGCGAATAGGGATGCTGGGGATCGTCCAGCACCTGGTCGGTGAGGCCGGTCTCGACGACCAGGCCGCCCTTCATGACCATCAGCCGGTCGGCCATCAGACGGGCGACGGCCATGTCGTGGGTGACGATGATCACCGCCAGGTCGAGGTCGCGGACCAGCTCGCGCAGCAGGTCGAGCAGGCGCGCCTGGACCGAGACGTCGAGGCCGCCGGTCGGCTCGTCCATGAACACCAGGCGCGGGCCGTGGATCAGGTTGCGGGCGACCTGGATGCGCTGCTGCATGCCGCCGGAGAATTGGCGCGGCTTGTGGTCGATGCGACGGGTGTCGAGCTCGACGCGCTCCAGCCAGTCGATGGTGGCCTGGCGCATCTTGCCATAGTGGCGGCCACCCAGGTTCATCAGCGGCTCGGCGACATTGGCGCCGCCCGAGGCGCGCATGCGCAGGCCGTCACGCGGGTTCTGGTGCACGAAGCCCCATTCCTCGCGCTGCATCCGACGCCGGTCGGGCTCATTGAGCGAATAGATGTCGGCGAGGCCGAAACGGGCGGTGTCGAACTCCACCGAACCCGAGCTCGGCGGCAGGCGGCCGGAGATGCAGTTCAGCAAGGTGGTCTTGCCCGAACCGCTCTCGCCGACGATGCCGAGGACCTCGCCGGGGCGCAGTTCGAAGGCGACGTCGCGGCAGCCGATGATCTGGCCGTACCACTTGGTGAGGCCCGACACCCGCAGCAGCGGGGCGGCCTGGATGGCCTGGGGCATGGCGTTCACTGGGCCGGCTCCGTCTCGGGGGTTGCAAGCTGGTGGCCGGCCATCGGACCGGCATGGCCGGCGGCGCGGCGCTCGGCGCAGTAGTGGCTGTCGGAGCAGACGAACATCCGCTGGCCGGCGTCGTCGAGCACGACCTCGTCGAGATAGGAATCCCCCGCCCCGCACAGGGCGCAGGCGTCGTCCCAGGTCTGGGTCTCGAAGGGATGGTCCTCGAAGTCGAGGCTGCGCACGCGGGTGTTCGGCGGCACGGCGTAGATCCGCTTCTCGCGGCCGGCGCCGAACAGCAGGATCGCGTCGTTGTCGTCCAGCTTGGGGTTGTCGAACTTCGGGATCGGCGACGGGTTCATCAGGTAGCGCTCGTCGATCATCGTGGGATAGCCGACGGTCGAGGCGATCCGACCGTAGGTGGCCACGCTCTCGTAGAGCGAGACGTATTGCAGGCCGTATTCCTCATAGGCGTGCATGGCGCGGGTCTCGGTCTCGCGCGGCTCCAGACCCCGGAGCGGTTCGGGCTGGGGCACCTGGAAGACCAGGACCTGGCCGGCCTTGAGCGGCTTTTCCGGGATCCGGTGGCGGGTCTGGATGATGGTCGCCTCGCCGGTGTCCTCGGTCACCGCCACGTCGGCGACCTGGGCGAAGAAGCGCCGGATCGAGACCGCGTTGGTGGTGTCGTCGGCGCCCTGGTCGATGCACTTGTAGACATCGTCGGGGCCGATCAGGGCGGCGGTGAGCTGGATGCCGCCGGTGCCCCAGCCATAGGGGACCGGCATCTCGCGCGAACCGAACGGGACCTGATAGCCGGGTATGGCGAGGGCCTTCAGGATCGCGCGGCGGATCATCCGCTTCGTCTGCTCGTCGAGATAGGCGTAGTTGTAGTAGCGCTCGGGGGCGTTGGATCCGGCGTTCATTCCGCGGCCTCCTTCAGGGCGGCCTCGCGGGCGAACCATTCGCGGCGCAGGCGGCGGATCAGCTGCAGGTCGGCCTGGAAGTCGACATAGTGCGGCAGCTTCAGGTGCTGGACGAAGCCCGAGGCCTCGACGTTGTCGGAGTGGTAGAGGACGAATTCCTGGTCCTGGACCGGGGCGGCGGTCTCGATCTCCTCGGCGTCGCGCAGGGCGCGGTCGACGATGGCCATGGACATGGCCTTGCGCTCGCAGTGGCCGAAGGTGACGCCGTAGCCACGGGCGAACTGCGGCGGACGCTCCAGGCCCGCGGCGCCGGTGGAGATCATGTGGCACTCGGTCAGGGTCAGGTCGCCGATCTCGATCGGGAAGCCGAGTTCGTCGGGGGTGAACTCGACGGCCACCTCGCCCAGGCGGATCTCGGCGCAGAGCGGGTGGGTGTTGCCCCAGCCCCGTTGCGAGGAATAGGCCAGGCTCAGCAGGAAGCCTTCGTCGCCGCGGGCGAGCGCCTGGAGCCGCTGGTCGCGGCCGGCCGGGAAGCTCATCGGCTCGCGGGTGAGGTCGAAGGGCTCGGACGCCTCGGCGCTCGGCGCGTCGGTCTCCAGCAGGTTCTCCTGGTCGAACACGCTGGCCACGGTGGCCATCGGATAGGCCTGGGGCTCCTCGGCCTCGAGGGCGGCGGCCGGCGCCTCGCCATTGGCGGCCAGGGTGAAGTCCAGCAGGCGGTGAGTGTAGTCGAAGGTCGGGCCGAGCACCTGGCCACCCGGAATGTCCTTGAAGGCGGCGGAGATGCGCCGGCGGACGGCCATGTTCGCGGTCTCGACCGGCAGGGAGGCGCCGAACCGCGGCAGGGTCGTGCGATAGGCGCGCATCAGGAAGATGGCTTCCGGCAGGTCGCCGCGCGACTGCTTCACCGCCAGGGCCGCGAGGTCGCGGTCGTAGCAGGAGCCCTCGCTCATCACCCGGTCGACGGCGAGCGAGAGCTGCTCGCGGACCTGGTCGACCTGGATTTCGGGCACAGCTTGGTCGCCGCGCCGGTCCTCGGCCAGCCAGCGATGGGCGTTGCTGATGGCGGCCTCGCCGCCCTTGACCGCCACATAGGCCATGGTCAGTTCCCTTCGAAGGTGACGCGCGTCGTGCGCGGAAGCGCCGCGACCAGATCGTCGGCGGCCAGGATGAAGTCGACGCCGAACTGGAAGCGCCCGTGATTGGCCTGGACCTGGGCCCAGAAGCCGGGCGGCAGGCCGACGGGGGCGAAGGCGCGGGCGCCTTTGA
This sequence comes from uncultured Phenylobacterium sp., assembly GCA_945952175.1. Lineage (GTDB taxonomy): Bacteria > Pseudomonadota > Alphaproteobacteria > Caulobacterales > Caulobacteraceae > Phenylobacterium. Next base: position 6,848 of record CAMFHW010000150.1, read on the forward strand.
CGCCCGGGCCTTCCAGGGTCACGGACGGACCGCCGACCAGGCCCTCGACCTGCAGGATCAGGGTGGTCGAGCGGTCGGGATACTTGGCGTCGCCCGGGTTGAAGGCCGAGAGCGGCGGCGCGGCGGCCGGATCGGTGACGACGGCGAAGGCCGCCTCCTCCGGCGCCTCGGTCAGCGGACAGGCGCAGTGGAAGCGCAGCCAGTCGGCGACGGCCGAGCCGCGGATGGCGGGATCGAGCCAGACCGGGGTCTCGAAGTCGAACAGGGTCAGGGCCACGGCGGCGGCCGCGCGGCGCAGGCCGGTCGGCGGCGGCGGCGCGAAGGACAGGTCGTGCACCGAGCCCGGACGGGCCATGGCGTCCATCAGGCGGCGGAAAACCGACTGGGCGCCGGCGACGGCGTCGGGGAAGCCGGGGGTGATGCCGGCGAGGTCGAGGGCCTGGGCGCTCATGCCGCCGGCCCCCGGGTGCGGACCATGGTGAAGAAGTCGACCTTGGTGGCCGCGGCCTTGCGAGCGGCCGTCTCGCGACGATCGCGCTGGGCCGCCTCGAGCGGGCCGACCAGGGCCTCGGCGGCGGGCCGCAGGTCCGGCGACTGCATCATGGCGTCGACCACGGCGGCGATCTCGGCGTGGCGACGATCTCGGCCGGCGACATAGCCGACGCCCGTGGCGCCGCCCTCGATCCGCACCGCGGCGCGGGTGACGGTCATCTCGCCCACATTGAAAGCGTCGCCCGTGCCGCCCATACGGCCGCGGACCATGACCATGCCGATCTCGGGCGCACGAAGGGTCTGGTAGGCGGGCGGGGCCTCGAGCCGGTCCCAGGCCGCGCTCACCTCGCTCGGGCTCGCCTTGGCCAGGACCGAGAGCCAGCGGCGGCGCGGGGGGCCGACCTCGACAACCGGTGGGGCGGACATGACCTGATCTCCAACAACTCAGCAACTTGTTGTGTATTTGCAAGTACACTGATACGGTGACTTGAATTCTCGCGCAAACTTGAGGCTGTGAAATTTCTGCGACGACAGTAAAACTTGTCTAGTTTCGTGTCGTACAATTGATAAACGCTGGCGCTAGGGTTGCGGCATGACCCTCTGGCGAGAGATCTCACAGTCGCTCGAGCGCCGGATCCTGGCTCGCGAGCTAACCCCCGGCGACAAGCTGCCGACCGAGCTCGAACTGTCGCGGCAGTTCATGGTCAATCGGCACACGGTGCGGCGCGCCCTTTCCGACCTGCAGGACAAGGGCATCGTCGAGTCGACCCAGGGGCGCGGCAGCTATGTGCGCCGCCCCTCCGCGCCGATGCGCCTGCAGCGCCGACCGCGCTTCACCGAGCACGTGCGGGAGCGCGGGCGCATCCCTCGCACCGAGACGATCAAGCTCCTGGTGCGGCCGGCCGACAGCAAGGTCGCCACCCAGCTCGGCATCCGCGCCGGCGAGCCGGTGATCTATCTGGAGCGGCGGCGGTTCATCGACGGCGAGCCGACCGGGCTCAGCCAGCACCATTTCAGCCACGACCGCTTCCCGGCCTTCATCGAGACCTACAAGGCGCGTGGAACGATCACCCAGACCCTGATCGACTTCGGGGTGCCGGACTATACGCGGCAGAAGACCTGGATCTCGGCCCGCCTGCCCTCCCCTCAGGAAGCCAGTTAGCTGAAGATCCCGCAGCACGTGCCGCTGCTGGTTCAGCGCTACCTCAACATCGACGGGAT
>CAMFHW010000151.1 GCA_945952175.1 uncultured Phenylobacterium sp.
CTACACGTAAGGAGTCGTCGGCAGCGTCAGATGTGTATAAGAGACAGCGACCGGACGGTTGTTGAAGCGGGCGAAACCGCGCACCTCGGAAGAGCCGTCGCCGACCTCGGCCACGTCGGTCAGCTTGACGAACTTGCCGGCGGCGGTGGGGATCTGCAGCGCGCGCAGGCGGTCCATGGTGTTGACCGCGCCCAGGATGCGCAGGGTCTGTTCGCGGCCGCCCACCTGGACCCGGCCACCGGCCGCGTCGAGGTCGAAGCCGCGCAGGGCCGTGTTGACCGCCGCCGCGGTCAGGCCGTGCGAGGTCAGCTTGTCGGTGTCGACGATGACGTTGATCTCGCGGTTCACGCCGCCGACGCGGGCGATCTGCGAGACGCCCTTGGCGGCCTGGAGGCCGCGGGAGATCGTGTCGTCGATGAACCAGGACAGGTCGGAATCCGACATGCCGGGCGCCTCGACCGCGTAGGTCAGGATCGGCTGGCTGTCCAACTCGATGCGGGTGACGGTCGGCTCGTCGATCTCGCGCGGAAGGTTGGCGCGGGTCTGGGCGATGCGCGAGCGGACGTCGTCGGTCTTCTTCTGCAGGTCCTGGCCGAGCTCGAACTCGATCGAGGTGGTCGAGACCCCCTGGGTGACCGTCGAGGCGATGTTGCGGACGTCGGAGATGCCGGCCAGGGCGTCCTCGACGGGGCGCGTGATCTGGGTCTCCATTTCCGCCGGCGCGGCGCCGTTCTGGGTGACGGTGACCGCCACCACGGGGAACTGCACGTTCGGGAACTGCTTCACCGCCAGGCCGCCATAGGCGATCACGCCGGCCATCACCAGGGCGATGAACAGCACCGCCACCGGGACGGGATTCTTGATCGCCCAGGCGGAGATGCGCATTCCGCCGCCGGCGCCGTCGTGGGGCGTATGGCTCATTTGGCGGCGTCCAGGGTGGGCCGCACCAGGTCGCCGTCCAGCAGGAAGGCCGAGGCGCTCTGGATGACGAGCGAACCGGCCGGCGGGCCCTTGGTCAGGGCCACCAGGCCGCCGCCGCGGGAGCCGGTCTGCACCGGCACGCGCTTCACCCGGTTGTTGGCGCCGACGACCATGACGCTGGCGCCGTCGGCGTCGTAGCGGATGGCGGTCTCAGGCACGGCCAGCAGGTCCGCGCCGGCGTCGCCGAACTGGGCGCGGCCATAGCCGCCCGAGCGGATGTCGGCGCGCACCGGCAGGTGGATGCGCACCGAGCCGAGCTTGGTCTGGCTGGAAAGCTGGGGCGAGACCACGCGCACGACGCCGTCGGCGGTCGCGCCGTTGGTGAGGCTTACACTGGCGTGCTGGCCCGGCCGGACGTGGCCGAGGTCCTGCTCGGACAGCTCGGCGCGCAGCTCGATCTCGCCGTCCTGGGCGATGCGGAACCAGGGGGCCGAACCGGTGGCGGTCTGGTCGCCCGGGCGCACGGCGCGCTCGAGGATCAGGCCGGAAACCGGGGCGGTGACCGTGAGCTTCTTCGCGCGGGTCTCGATGTCGCGCGCGGCGGCGGCCTGGGCGTTGGCGGTGGCCCGGGCGGCGCGGGCCTGGAAGCGGCGCTGCTCCAGCTGTTCCTGCGAGAGCACGCCCTGGCCGTCGAGGTCCTTGACCCGCGCGGCCTGGGCCTCGGCCTGGTCGGCCTGGACCGCGGCCTGGGCGGCGAGCGCCTTCTGCTGTTCGAGCTGGGAGGTGATCAGGGCGCGGTCGATCTCGACCAGCGGCTGGCCGGCCTTGACCCATTGGCCTTCGTCGACCAGCACGCGGGCCACACGGTAGCCGGAGACTTCCGGCAGGACGGCGATTTCCTCGCGGGGCAGCAGGACACCGTCGGCGGCGACGGCGCCGACGATCGGGCGGGCCTCGACCTTGACCACCTTCACCGCGCGGGCGCGATCGGCTTCGGATTCCTTGACCGCCTTGTGCCGGCCGCAGGCGGCCAGCGGCGCGGTGGCGACCGCCAGGACGGCGAGGGTGAGGACGATGTTGCGAGCGGGCATCTTCTAGCGAGCCTCTTTGTCGGTGGGCGTGGCCGAGGCGGGCCAGCCGCCGCCCAGGGCCTTGTAGGTCTGGACCGCACGCCTCAGGGCCTGAACCTGGGCGCCGGTGAGCTGCGAGCGGGTGGAGCGCCAGGTCTGTTCGGCGCCCAGGGTGGTCTGCAGGTCGTTCAGGCCGCGGGCGTAGCCGGTGCGGGACGCGTCGAAGGCGCGGCGGGCGCGGGCCTCGCCGTCGGTCAGCAGGTCGACCCGCCGACGATCGGAATCCAGCCGCACCAGCGCGCTGTCGGCCTCGCCATAGGCGGTTTGCACCGCCTTCTCGTAGGCGATCACCGCCTGCTCGGTGCGGGCGTCCTGGGCCTTGAGGTCGGCCAGCAGCTTGGGGATCGACAGGACCGGCTGGGTGACCTGGGCGCCGATCGACCAGTAGCGCGTGCCGGAGGAATAGCCCGGCTGCTTGACCTTCTGGACCCCGATGCCGGGCGTGAAGTCGAAGGTCGGGAAGAAGGCCAGCTCGTCATAAATCTTGCGGCCGACCTGCGAGGCGATGCGGGCGCGGGCCTCGCGCACGTCGGGCCGCCGGGCGAGCAGGTCGCTCGGCAGGGTCGCCGGGACCTGCGGGACCTGGCCGATGGTGGTTCCGATCGGGACCGATGCGGTCGGCTCGATGCCGCGCCCGACCAGGACCAGCAGGGTGCGCTGGGTGGCCTGGAGCTCGGCGGCCAGGCTGGCGGCCTGGGCCTTGGCCTGGGCCAGATCGCCGGCCACCCGGTCGGCGTCGGCGGTGGAGCCCAGGCCGCGCCGGGCCTTCTCCTCCGCCACCCGCGACAGGTCGCTTTCGATGCGGACGGTCTCGTTGGCGTCTTCGAGCTGGATCGCGAGGCCGCGGGCCTGGAAGTAGGTGTCGGCCACATTGGCGGCCAGGCTGGAGCGGGTGGCCTCGTAGTCGAACCGCGCCGCGGCCGCATCGCCCTTCGCCGCCTTGGCGACCGCGAAGATGCGGCCGAACAGGTCGACCTCCCAGCTCACGTTCAGGTTGCCCGTCGAGGTGGTGCTGGTCCCGCTCGACGAGAAGCCCGGGATGTTGATCACCGTACCCGAGGTCTGGGTGGTGTGGGTCTCCTTGGTGGAGCCCGAAGCATTGCCCTGGGGCAGGAAGGCGATCAGGGCGCTGTCGGCCGTGACGCGGGCCTCGCGCAGCCGGGCGGCGGCCGAGCGCGCGTCCGGGCTCTGCTTCAACGCCTGGTCGATCAGGGTGTCGAGCTGGGGGTCGCCGAACTGGGTCCACCACGCCTCGAGCGCGGTGGCGGGCAGGGTCGGTGACACGGCGGCGCCCCGCGGCGCCTCGTAGGCGGTCGGCAAGCGCTCGTCCGGCTTGCGCGCGCCCGCGCACGCGGCAAGCGCGAAGCAGGCCAGGCCGGCGGTCAAAGTGGCGGCTGGACGCATGGTCTCTTCAGATCGTGTTGGTCCTGCGAATCGCCGCCGAGCATATCGGCATTGGGGAGGCGCGACGCGGGCCCTGGCTCCTTTTCCGCCCCTTGACCATAACTGAACGCCGCTAGGATTGCAGTGCCGAAATATATCGGATCCTGCTGTCGAACGTGTCCCGCATGCCGCGCTCCGGCTAGCGCGCGGCGAGGCTTACCCCTAAGGTTCGGGGCATAACCGTCTCCACTTGAGTGTATCCATGAAACGACTGCTCCTGGCCGGCGCTTCCGCCTGGGCCATTTTCGCCCTGCCCGCCCTCGCCGGCGACCTCGATCCGACCCGCATCGCCGACCATGTGAAGGTGCTGGCCTCGGACGCCTTCGAGGGCCGCGGCCCGGCGACCGAAGGCGAGGTGAAGACGGTCAAGTACATGGCCGACCAGTTCAAGGCGGTGGGCCTGCAGCCGGGCGGCGACCTGCAGAAGGACGGCAAGCGGTCGTGGACCCAGGACGTGCCGCTGGCCCAGTTCGACAACAAGGGCGAGGTCAAGTCCGGCGTCGTCGTGAACGGCAAGGCCCAGGCCTGGACCCAGGGCGAGCAGATCGCCATCCGCGCCGCCCAGACCGGCGCGACCCATGTCAGCATCAAGGACGCGCCCGTCGTGTTCGTCGGCTACGGCGTCAAGGCGCCCGAGCGGAACTGGGACGACTTCAAGGGCATGGACCTGCACGGCAAGATCGCGCTCGTCCTGGTCAACGACCCCGACTACGAGACCGGCGAAGGCGACTTCGGCGGCAAGGCCATGACCTATTACGGCCGCTGGACCTACAAGTACGAGGAGGCCGCGCGCCAGGGCGCCCTGGGCTTCATCGTGATCCACGAGACCGGCCCGGCCAGCTACGGCTGGAACACGGTCAAGAACTCCAACACCAACACGGTCTTCGACATCATCCGCGACAAGCCCGCGCAGGCGCACGCGCCGATCGAGGCCTGGATCCAGCGCGACGTGACGGTGGACCTGTTCAAGGCCGCCGGCCTCGACTTCGAGGCCCTGAAGAAGCAGGCCCAGACCCGCGACTTCAAGCCGGTGGTGCTGAATGGCGTGACCTTCAACGCCGATGTGGACGTCGACGTGAAGAAGATCGTCTCGCACAACATCGTGGGCATGCTGCCGGGGACCAAGCACCCCGACGAGAAGGTGATCTACACCGCCCACTGGGACCACCTGGGCGTGGGCCTGCCCGACGCCAAGGGTGACAAGATCTATAACGGCGCCCAGGACAACGCGCTGGGCTCGGCGACCCTGATCGAGATCGCCCGCGAGTTCGCCAAGGCCCCGCGCACCGAGCGCTCGGTGGTGTTCCTGTCGGTGACGGCCGAGGAGAAGGGCCTGCTGGGCTCGGAATACTACGCCGCCAACCCGCTCTATCCCCTGGCCAAGACGGTGGGGAACATCAACATGGACGGCGGTTCGACCGCCGGCCCGGCGCGCAACTTCACCACCTCGGGCAATGCGGCGCTGACCCTGCAGGACGATCTGATCGAGGTCGGCAAGGCGCACGGCAAGGTCTACACCCCCGACCCGCGCCCAGGCGCGGGCAGCTTCTTCCGCTCGGACCACTTCTCGTTCGCCAAGCGCGGGGTGCCGGCCATCTCGTTCGGCGCCGGCCAGGACCTGGTCGACGGCGGGCTGGAGCGCGGCCAGCAGCTGGCCAAGGACTACGTCACCTACCGCTATCATCAGCCGGCGGACGAATACTCGCCCGACTGGAACCTGAAGGGCGTGGCCCAGGATGGCGGCATGCTGTTCGACCTCGGCTACAAGCTGGCCAATTCGCGGGAGTGGCCGGAGTGGAAGCCGGGCTCGGAATTCAAGGCCGAGCGCGACAAGACCGCCGCTGAGCGGAAATAGGAGCGAGAAAGATGGCGGCGGCGATGGGCAAGATCCGGGCGGGCATCGGGGGCTGGACCTTCGAGCCCTGGCGCGGGACCTTCTATCCGAGCGACCTGAAACAGGCCGACGAGCTCAGCTACGCCAGCCGCCATCTGACCTCCATCGAGATCAACGGCACCTACTATTCCAGCCAGAAGCCGGAGACCTTCGCCAAGTGGGCGGCGAGCACGCCGGAGGACTTCGTCTTCTCGGTGAAGGCCTCGCGGTTCTCGACCAACCGCAAGGTGCTGGCCGAAGGCAAGGAGTCGATCGACCGGTTCCTGAACCAGGGGATCACCGAGCTGGGCCACCGGCTGGGGCCGATCGTCTGGCAATTCATGGCCACCAAGAAGTTCGACGCCGACGACTTCGCGGGCTTCATGGCCCTGCTGCCGGACAAGCTGGACGGGCTTTCGCTGCGCCACTGCCTGGAGGTGCGGCATCCGAGTTTCGCGGACCCGAAGTTCATTTCCATGTGCCGCGACCGGAACATGGCGATCTGCGTGGCCGACCACGAGACCTTTCCGCTGATCCCCGACATCACCGCCGATTTCGTCTATCTGCGGTTGATGACCGGCAAGGACGAGGTCCCGACCGCCTACGAGCCCCAGGCGCTGGACGAGTGGGTCGGCCGGATGAAGACCTATGCGACCGGCGAGGTCCCGGGCGACTTCCGCCCGGTGGACCGGACCTCGCCACCCGCCGGGCCACGCGACGTGTTCGCCTATGTGATCCACGAGGGGAAGGTCCGCGCCCCAGCCGGCGCCATGGCGATCATCGCGCGGGCGAAGGCTTAAGGTTAAGCTTGCGACCGAGTGTCGCAGAGACCATCCCGAACCCTAGAAATGCAAAACGCCCCCGGAGGTCCCGGGGGCGTTGCACAGTACGGCCGTACTGAATTCGTCGGGCGATCAGCCGCCGCCCGGGAAGCGCATCGGGACCTTCACGACCCCGGTCTTCGAACCCATCGGCAGGGCGTCGGCCACGCACAGGGCGGCCTTGTCGAAACCCTTGCCCGGCTGGTTGTTGTCCAGGACCTTGCAGCCCGTGAGCTTGCCGCCGTCGGCGTTGCACTCGAGCATGACAATGGCCGCGTCGCGAGTATTCGCGTTCTTGGTCAGGCACTTGCCCATAGCTTCGGCGAAGTCGGCCGCGGAAGCTTGACCCGCGAAGGAAAACGCCAGGGCGCAACCGCCCGCAATCTTGAGGATATTCTTCATCGTCGCCCCACTCCTTTCTAGATTTGAGCGTGGGGACGTTGTGCCGGATTCAGGTTAAGGGAGTCGGAATCGGCACGATTAACTAATCGTCGATCACCCTCGCCAAGCCCCTGGATCAATGAGTCTTTATGAACTCGCGCCCGCGCACGAGGCGCCTTTGAATTCCCCATTCCGGTGACGATTGGTTAGCAACCTGACGCCATGGTGTCCGCGACGCTAACCGTACTTCGCGGGGGGATACTCGAGTGAAGCGCCTTCGGCTTGTGGATACGCCGCTGATCATCAAGATCGGCTTCGCTCCCGCCTTCGCCCTGGCCATGCTGGCCTTGCTGGCCACCGGAGCCATCGTGCTCCAGCGCAACCAAGCCGCGGAGCTGCGGCAGGTCGTGCAGGTGGAAATGCCCAACAGCCTCAGGATGCAGAAGGTCTCGGAGCGGATCACCGCCGTCCATGGCCAGCTATACCTGCTGCTGACCCACCAGGGCGCCTCGATCGACAAGGACAAGATCGACGCTGACTCCAAGGCGATGATGGCCGAAGTCGAGGCCATCACCAAGGAAGTCCAGGTTGCGGAAAAGACCGCCCCGGCCGATCAGAAGAAGAACTATGACGAGCTGATCAAGGGCCTGAAGAACACCCACGACGCCCTCGACGTGATCTGCGCCATGATCACGACCGACTTCGGTACGGCCGCCGGCTTCGCCGCGCCGTTCGAGGAAGAGTACGGCAAGATGAGCGCGATCCTGCACAAGATCGTGGACGCGAGCCAGGCGCGCACCGACGCCAGCGCCAAGGCCAGCGACGGCCGCGCCAAGACCGCCCAGATCGCCACCATGATCGGCGCGCTCGCCACCCTGCTGATCGCCGGCGCCCTCGCCGCCGGCCTGACGCTCACCCTGCGTCGCGACGTCAAGAAGATCGCCACCGCGACCGAGTCCCTCGCCCGCGGCGACAACAACATCGACCTGGACGCGATGAGCCGGGCCGACGAGCTGGGCGCCATCGTCACCTCGCTGAAGGTGTTCCGCGACAACCAGCTGCACCTCGAGAAGCTGCGCCAGGAGCAGGAGTCGGCGGAAGCCGCCGCCGAGGCCGCGCGCCGCCAGAACGCGGAGGCCGCCGCGGCCATCGCCGAAGAGCAGCAGAACGTGGTCAACTCGCTGGCCCATGCGCTCGACGCGCTCGCCACCGGCGACCTGACCTACCGCCTCGAGACCGAATTCCCGGGCGACTACCGCAAGCTGCGCGACGACTTCAACGCGGCCGTGGCCAAGCTGGAGGAGGCCATGCGGGCCATCGCCGGCGCCACCGCCTCGATCCAGTCGGGCGCCGGTGAGATCAGCCACTCGGCCGACGATCTGTCGCGCCGCACCGAGCACCAGGCGGCCACGCTCGAACAGACCGCCGCGGCGCTCGACGAGATCACCGCCACGGTCAACAAGACTTCGGACGGCGCGAACCATGGCCGCGAGGCCACGGCCTCGGCCAAGAACGACGCGGAAGCCTCGGGCGAGGTCGTGCGCAAGGCCGTCGAGGCCATGGGCCAGATCGAACACTCGGCCAAGCAGATCAGCCAGATCATCGGGGTGATCGACGAGATCGCCTTCCAGACCAACCTGCTGGCCCTGAACGCGGGCGTCGAAGCCGCCCGCGCCGGGGACGCGGGCAAGGGCTTCGCGGTCGTCGCCTCCGAAGTGCGGGCCCTGGCCCAGCGCTCGGCGGAAGCCGCCAAGGAGATCAAGACCCTGATCTCGGCCTCGACCCAACAGGTCGCCGAGGGCGTGGGCCTGGTCGGCGAGACCGGCAAGGCGCTGGAGCGCATCGTCCGCCAGGTGGGCGAGATCTCCACCGTGGTCGGCGAGATCGCCGCCTCGGCCAAGGAAGAGGCCCTGGGCCTCGGCCAGGTGAACACCGCCGTCAACCAGATGGACCAGGTGACCCAGCAGAACGCCGCC
>CAMFHW010000152.1 GCA_945952175.1 uncultured Phenylobacterium sp.
CGTCAAGAGCTGGCTCGTGGTGAACCGCCGGCGCGCTGAACGATGACGTGGAAATCTGGCCGACTGATCATGTCGGGGCTGCTGATTGGGGCGGGCGCCGCGATGTTCTTGTGCGCCCTTTGGGTCGACTCTCGCTGGCGTGCTGATGCTCCGCGGAGCGCCGATCCTATCAAGGGCCTGATCTATCCACACAACGAGCACGGCCTCATCACCTACTTCACGGCCTTTCAGGCGACTTCGACCGCACTCCTATTCGCGACCTTTCTGGCGGTCTTCATGCTGGGGTGGGGATTCGCGCCCAAGAAGAACTTCAGAGACCAGCCGGGCCGATGGGGGATGAGCGTCCGGTTCGACATCGATGGTTCAAAGCGGGCCTTGATCATTGCCCAATGCTTCGGGGCGATTTGCGGCGTGGCGATCATCAGAGCGCTTGGCCCGACGATCGTGACTATATTGATCGCGCATGGCGTGGTCCTGAACCTTGGCTGAGCTGCGACCCGTTGGTGCATGTCGAAAGCGTTGTCGCGGCCCTGCCTTGCGGGCAAGCTCAGGCCGATATGCGACGCCCCGATCATCTGAGCGAAGAAGCGCCGGGCTATGTGCTTCATACGAACAGGGAACTCGGCTTCATGCTGAGGGGCGCAAAGCCACTTGCGATGTTCTACGAGGCGGATGGCCTCTTCGTGGATGTCGTCCAGCGATACCTGCGGATCTTCGACAGATATGTTCGCTTGGGCGTGTTCGTCCGCCGCGACCATATTGAGCCCTGGCCGGATGGCCACACTCTGCACCGCGTGCTCTTCGCTCGCCCCGAAGAGGCCTGGCGCATCGATGCGATGATCGAGCTCATGAGCGTCCTGAAAACCCCGGGCGCTTGGACCGATGAACACGAGCGCGAAGAAGGGCGCCTGCTCGGATATGAGGAGTGGCAGAACGACCTCTGGCTTGCCCGACGCCGGCTTCCCTTACCTTCGGGCGCTCTCAGCTAATCCACTGCCCACACTTGGCGTGTGCGGCATTCGCCACAAGGTCGTTTGGGCGCCAGAAGCTGACGTTGGGCCCACGGCGGGTAGCGGACGCCGGTCGCACTCTGCCGGAGGACTGCTTTCGACCCTTTGCGGCTGTTCAGGATGACCGCTTGTCGGCACACTTCCCCGTCTTTGGGGACTTGGCGCGTGCGACTCTATCTCTCGTCATTTCGGATGGGCGACGACTTTGGCCATCTCATGAACGCGCTGCCGGCCGGCAGCGCGGTGGCGGTTGTCTCGAACGCCGTGGACTTCATCCCCCTTGATGATCGAGTCGCCTACGCCCGCAACGTCTTTGACCCCGTGGAGCACTTCAGGTCGTTCGGGCTCGAAGCTTTCGACCTCGACCTGCGAAAATACTTCGGCCGTTCGAGAGAACTGGAAGTGGAGGTGGCCAAGGTTCAGCTCATCTGGGCGAACGGCGGCAATGCCTTCATGCTCAGGCGAGCGATGGCTCAGAGCGGGCTGGATCGCATCCTGCGTGAACGCGTGACAGCCGGCACTCTCATTTATGGCGGCTGGAGCGCGGGGTCCGTGGTCGCCGGCCCGACGCTTCAGGGCATCGAGATGATGGACGATCCGCACGTCTTGGTTGACGGCTATGTCCCCGAGCCAGTCTGGGAGGGACTGGGGCTGGTTGATTTCAGCATCGTCCCTCATTTCCAATCCGACCACCCGGAAGCCGAAGCGGCCGCACGCACGGTCGCATGGATGACTGAAAGGGGCCTGCCTTTCAGGGCCCTGCGCGACGGAGAGGCGGTCGTCGCCTAGGTCCGTTGACCACCCTTCCCGCCCCTTTTCCAGCGTCCGTTGCCAGCGGGCGGGGCGGAAATCTATAGAGCGGCATGGCGATCCGCTTCGGACCCGACTGGCAAGACGAACTCTGGGCGTCGCCCTATCGGCTTCGGTTCGAGCTGGGCCAGGGCGAAGGCGCGGTGAACCGGTTCACGAGCGCCTATGATCGGGCGCGCCGCCTGGCGCGGGCGGCCCTGCCGGCCGAGCGGGTGGTCGCGGTCGTCGCCGCCTATCCCAGTCGGCCCGAGCCGCCTAGCGCGATGAGGCGGGGACGGACCGGTCGCACCGCCTACGAGGCCCTGGACGAGATGGGAACGCGGACCAGGCCATCGGAGGCCGCCTGGATGGGATTCGCCCATCCCGGCGAAGCGCAGGACCCCGAGGCGCGCCCATGGAAGCACCGCGCGATTTCCATCACCTGGGACGAGGCCGATGTCCTCCTGTGGAACCAGATCGCGCAGGAGATCGGCGTCGCACCCCGGGCGCCCGTGCTTGCCACGCTCGTCGATGTCGAGCGCGGCGTGAGCGTCCACGCCTATGACGATCGCGGCATGGACATCACCGCCCTGAGCCCTGATCCCATCGCACACCTTCGCATGACGTTCGACGCGTGGCTGCTCGACCATGACCGCCCCCGGATGTCGGAGGCGTTCGGGGTCTAAAGCGCAGGGTCGGCGCGCTCCGGGGACAGGAACGCCATTCTGGCGCGTGGCGATCCGTCCCTCGGGCGGCGGTAGGTCCGCTATGCATCGGTCGCTGGCTTGGCGCCGCCGATCGCCTGGTGTGGAGTCTGCGCCGGGATCGGGCGGGAGGCTCGCGAAGCGTCGTCGCGATTCACAAGGCTCGCGGCGTTGGCCATGCTACGTGATCGGCCAGCACAAGGGCCCGGAGCACGGGCAGTCGGGAGCACCACGTCCATGAGCATTCGTCTCCTGATCGCCATATCGGCCGCTGCGGCCGCTGCGTTGGCCGCGTCCGCCCAAACGCCGAGCCCGGAAAGCGCGAGCGTCTATCGCCTGCCCTATGCGGACGGCACGCAGGTGAAGGTCTTCGACGACTTCGACACCCATAGGCCACGCGGCCGCATCGATCTGTTCGGGGTCGGCGCGGAAGGGCCGTTCAAGGTGGTGGCCGCCGGCGACGGGCGGATCGCGGCGATCCAGGACGGATACGGCGAGCAGCAGAGCGGCCGCGCCGCCAACCTCTGCCACAACAACTATGTCTGGATCGCCCATCCGAACGGCGAATGGACCAACTACTCCCACCTGGCCCAGGGCTCGGTCACCGGCAAGGCGCACCTGAAGGTCGGCGACGCGGTGAAGGCCGGGCAATATCTCGGCGACGAGGACGCCATCGGCTGCGCCATGCTGAAGCACGTGCACTTCGAGGTGGTTCGCCCCGACCCGGCGAACCCGATCGACACCGGCGGCTTCCTGACCGACAACGCCGACAGCAAGCGGGAATTGCGGCCACGGTTCTGTGGCGTTCCCGACGGGGTCAAGAAGGATCAGACCTATACGGCCCGAGCCTGCTGAGGCGACCGGGATTCCCGGAGATGTCGCCGCATGCGGGGGGCGGGCGCGGATCGCCCGAAGCGGATCCGGGCCGGCAAGGCGCTAGGGTCCGGTCCGCAGGACGGGATCGCCGGTCCTCGGGTTGGTCACCGTGACGTTCTCCAGCGCCTGGATGAGCCAGGTGTCGGCCGAGCGGCTCAGCACCGCCATGATCAAGGTGTCCACGGCGTGTGGACCTGCGGGATGCGCGGGCCCCGCCGTCAGTCGACTCCAGATGTGCGCCACGGCGACGTCCTCGCGGATCGACGTCAGTTCGAGCATCTCGTTCGACAGGGTGGAGTCGCTGTAGACCGTCTCGTGGATCGGAATGTGCAACGCGATGATCTGATCACGGCCGCGGACATAGTGACCGAAGCGGTTCACGAAGGTCGCATCGTCCGTGAAAAGCGCACCGAGCGCGGCCATGTCGTGAGCGTTCCAAGCCGCCTGGAACAGCTCAGGGGCGTCTTCGGGCCGGATCATTGCGGCGCTTCGGCTTGCGCAGCCGCTTGAATGCGCCAGATCCGCCCATCGGCATCGCGCAGGGTCATCTCGCGGGTTCCCCAATGGGTGTTCTCGAACGGCGTGACGACCTCGGCGCCTGGCGGCGGCTCGAACCCCGCCTCGCTGTCGGTCCTGAGCAGCAGGCACATTTCCGGCGGCCGGCTCTCCGGCACCTCCGCGATGAAGACATAGGGGCCCGCGCCGTTGCGCAGTTGGCCCGACTGATGATCGGTCTCGAACTCCAACCCGAAGCCCAGGGACTGGAAGAATTTCGCCGCCTTGCCCCAGTTGTGCGTCGTCAGGAAGACGGCCTCGAACCCACGTGTCGTCATGTCAGTCCTCACTCTTGGACTTGGGTGCATCTGCAATGGGCGGATCGAGATAGGCGAGCAGCGCCGCCGCGACCAGGGCGGAGAGCGATGTCTCCCGTTCGATCGCCGCATGCTTGACCCGCCGTATCAGCATGACCGGCAGGTAGACGTTGAACTGCTTCACATCCTGAGAACCCATGATGCTAGCATACTAGTATGCTATCCGAAATCAAGGCCGGACGCCGGTTCGCGGCCGCAAGGCGGGTTGCAGAACGGGACGTTCCGCGCGGCCCCCTGGAACGGGAGCGCGATGGATCGCTTGAAACGGCGAGCCGCAACGTCACGGCCGGGCCATCCGCCTTGCGATCGACAAATCATCGCCGATCGCAAGGCTGCTACCCGGCCACCCACGATCTCCGCGCTCGAAGATTTCCCCGGACGCCGGGCGCGCACGGGTCGCCGGCGCGAGGCCGGCGAAAGGAGACCGTTTCCCGCGACTGGGTCTTCGACCTATGGCGCCTTCCGATCGGCGTCGTTTGACGGCCCTGCTCTGCGCGCATTGAGCCGGGCTTCGAAGCCCAGGACGACGCGCGAGATGGCCGGCAGGACGATGAGGGTCAGGGCGGTGGCGGTGACCAGGCCGCCGATGACGACGGTGGCCAGCGGCTTCTGGACCTCGGCGCCCGTGCCGTGGGCCAGCGCCATGGGCACGAAGCCGATGGCGGGGACGACGCCGGTCATGATCACCGCGCGGGCCTTGTCGAGCATGCCCGCGCGGATCGCCTCGACGAGGTCGGCGCCGGCGTCGAGGCGTTCGCGGATGCTGGTCATGACCACCAGTCCGTTCAGCACCGCCACGCCGGACAGGCAGATGAAGCCCACCGCCGCCGAGACCGAGAAGTTGATCCCGGTGAGCGCCAGGGTGAACACCCCGCCCGCCAGGGCCAGCGGCACGGCGGTGAAGACCGACACCGCGCGGCCCAGGCTGCCGAGGGCGAGATAGAGCAGCGCGAAGATCGCCGCGAAACAGACCGGCACGACCAGGGCCAGGCGGTCGCTCGCCGCCTTGAGGCTCTGGAACTGGCCGCCCCACTCGATCCAGGCGCCGGACGGCAGGGGCACGGCCTCGACCTTGGCCTGCACCTCGCGGACGAAGGAGCCCACGTCGCGGCCGCGGACATTGGCCTGGACCACGACCCGCCGCTTGCCGTTCTCGCGGCTGATCTGGTTCAGCCCCTCGGCATAGGTGAAACGGGCCACCTGGCTGAGCGGGATGGCGGCGCGGGCGTGGCCGGTTTCCTGCGGCAGCAGGACCGGCAGGGCGCCGAGGGCGTCGACGTCGTTGCGCGTCGCCTGGGGCACGCGCACGACCACGGCGAAGCGGCGGTCGCCCTCGAAGACGAGACCGGCCTCGCGGCCCGCCATGGCGGCGGCGACCGTGTCGGCGACCTCCTCCACCGTGAGGCCGTAGCGGGAGATCGCGCCCCGGTCGAACTGCACGTCGAGGGTGGGGGCGCCGCCCGTCTGCTCGACGCGGACGTCCTGGGCGCCCGGGGTCGCCTGGAGGGCGGCGGCGATGCGGGACGCCGCCGCGCTCATGCGGTCGAGATCGTCGCCATAGAGCTTGACGGCGACGTCGCCGCGGACGCCGGCGATCAGCTCGTTGAAGCGGAGCTGGATCGGCTGGCTGAGCTCATAGGCGTTGCCGAGGAGGCCCCTGGCCTTGTCCTCCAGGCGGGCCACGACGTCGGCCTTGCGGTCGACCCCCCTGGGCCAGTCCTTCTGGGGCTTCAGGATGACGAAGCCGTCGGAGAGGTTCTGGGGCATGGGGTCGGTGGCGACCTCGGCCGTGCCGGTCTTGGAGAACATCATCTCGACCTCGGGCAGGCTCGCGACCGCGCCCTCGACCTGGCGCTGCATGCGCAGCGACTGTTCGAGCGAGGTCGAGGGGATGCGGGCCGAAGCCAGGGCGAGGTTCTTCTCGTCGAGCTGGGGGATGAACTCCTGGCCGAGCAGGTTGAACACCAGGACGGCGGCCGCGAAGACCGCCACGCCGGCGCCGATGAAGGGCCAGGGCCGCGCCAGGGCCCGGTCGAGCACCGGGGCGTAGCGGGTCTTGACGACCTCGATCGCCTTCACCTCCTTCTCGGCGACGCGGCCCCGGATGAGCAGGGCGACGGCGGCCGGGACGAAGGTGACCGACAGGACGAAGGCCGCCGCCAGGGCGAGCATCAGGGTGATCGCCATGGGCGAGAAGGTCTTGCCCTCGACCCCGGTGAAGGTGAGCAGCGGCGCGAAGACCAGGAGGATGATCGCCTGGCCGAACACGGTGGGCCGCACCATCGAGCGCGCGGCGGCGGTGGTCTCCGCCAGCCGTTCCTGCAGGGTGAGGAGGCGGCCCTCGGCGTGCTGGCGCATGGCCAGCCGGGCGAGGCAGGCCTCGATGATGATGACCGCGCCATCGACGATGAGGCCGAAGTCGAGGGCGCCGAGGCTCATCAGATTGCCCGACACCTTCAGGCCGTTCATGCCGATGGCGGTCATCAGGAAGGAGACCGGGATCACCAGCACGGCGATCAGGGCCGCGCGGACATTGCCGAGCAGGAGGAACAGGGCCGCGGCCACGAGCAGGGCGCCCTCGGCGAGGTTGCGCTGGACGGTGGCGACGGTGGCGTTGACCAGCTTGGAGCGGTCCAGGGTCGGGGTGACCTTGATCCCCGGCGGCAGGGAGCGCTCGACCGTCTTCAGCTTGTCGCCGACCGCCCTGGCGACGGTGCGGCTGTTCTCGCCGATCAGCATCAGGGTGGTGCCGATGACCACCTCGTGGCCGTTCAGGCTGGCCGCCCCGGTGCGCAGGTCGCCGCCCAGGCGGACGGCGGCCAGGTCGCGCACCCGGACCGGCAGGCCGCCACGGGTCGCGACCACCGCCTCGGCGATATCGTCGAGCGAGCGGATGCGGGCGTCGGCGCGCACGAGATAGGCCTCGCCGCCGCGCTCGAGGAAGTTGGCTCCCACCGCCAGGTTGGCGGCCTCCAGGCCCTTGGCGAGCTCGGCGAAGGAGACCCCGAAGGCGGCGAGCTTCACCGGATCGGGCTCGACGACATACTGCTTCTCGTAGCCGCCGATGGAGTCGACGCCGGCCACGCCCGGCACGCCCCGGAGCTGCGGCGCGATGATCCAATCCTGGACCGTGCGCAGATAGGCCGCGCGGGAGACCTCGTCGGCCAGCCGGTCGCCCTCCGGCGTGAGGAAGGCGCCGTCCGACTGCCAGCCCGGCGCGCCGTCGCGGACGGGCCCCGCCGGACGGGCGAAGTCGACGGCGTACATGAAGACCTCGCCGAGGCCGGTGGTGACCGGGCCGATCTGGGGCTGGACGCCCTCGGGGAGACTGTCGCGCGCCTGGGTCAGGCGTTCGCTGACCTGCTGGCGGGCGAAGTAGAGGTCGACGCGCTCGGCGAACACGGCGGTGACCTGGGCGAAGCCGTTGCGCGAGACCGAGCGGGTGGTCTGCAGGCCGGGAATGCCGGCCAGCGCGGTCTCGACCGGGAAGGTGACGCGCTTCTCCATCTCGACCGGCGAGAGGCCGGGGTCGACGATGTTGATCTGCACCTGCTTGTTGGTGATGTCGGGGACGGCGTCGATCGGCAGTTTCGAGAGCTGCCAGACGCCGAAGGCGGAGACGATCAGGACCAGGGCCACGACCGCCCAGCGGAGGCGGACCGAGAGGGCCATCAGATAGGCGATCATGGCTATTCCTCCCCCTCGCCCTTGCCGAGATCGGCCTTGAGCAGGAAGGCGTTGCGGGTCGCGACCTGTTCGCCCGGGGAGAGGCCGGTGAGGACCTCCGCCCGTCCGGCGCTGGCGCGGCCCCGCCGCACCCGGCGGGTCTGGAAGCCGTCGGCGGTGCGCACGAAGACCACGTCGCGGCCCTCGACCGACTGGATCGCCTCCTGCGGTACGACGATCACGCCCGAAGGGGCGCCGCCGCCGCGCAGATAGATCCGGGCACGGACGGTCTGGCCCGGGGCGAGCTGCAGGCCCGGCGCATCGAGGACGGCGGTGGCCGTGCGGCTTTCGGCGTTGAGCGCGGGGGTGACGCTGCGCACCGAGGCTTCGCGCACGCCGCCGTCGGCCAGCTCCAGGCGGGCCCGATCGCCAGGCCGGACCCGGCCGGCGTCGGCGGCGGAGAGCGCCGCCTCGACCTGGACCTGGCGGGGATCGGCGATGCGGAACAGCTCCGCCTCGGGCTGGACATAGGCGCCGAGGCTGGCGGTCATGATGGTGACCCGGCCGGAGATCGGGCTCACCACCAGGACGCCGCGGCCGTCGCGGGTGACCTTGGC
>CAMFHW010000153.1 GCA_945952175.1 uncultured Phenylobacterium sp.
CGGCCTGGCCGCGGCGCGCTTCAGCCGCGCGGCGAGCGCCGGGGTCAGGTCGAGGCCGTCCACGAAGGCGGCGAACAGGGCGATGTCGCCCAGCCACAGCGACAGGTCGGCGCGCCCTCCGGCCACCGCCGCGCGCCAGGCCAGCGCCACGATCTCGGCGTCGGCCTCGGCCGAGACCCCGCCGGTGTCGAACCGCTCCAGGCCGATCTGCAGGAACTCCTCCGGCCGGTCGGGCTGGTCGGGCGCGGCGCGGAACACCTTGCCCTCATAGAGATAGCGCCCGGCCTCGGCGCCCCGGTCGAGGTGCAGCCGCGCCACCGGG
The DNA here is from genome assembly GCA_945952175.1 of uncultured Phenylobacterium sp. GTDB lineage: Bacteria > Pseudomonadota > Alphaproteobacteria > Caulobacterales > Caulobacteraceae > Phenylobacterium. The sequence continues at coordinate 323 of CAMFHW010000153.1, forward strand.
ACGGTGAAGTCCGGCCGCAGGCAGGCCTCTTCGCCTCCCTCGGCCTGGACCACGAACAGGCGCGCGCGCATGGCCTCGCCGGCCAGGTCGAGCAGCAGCCCCAGCGGCTGGAGGATCGGGGTGTCGACGCCCTCCGCCCCCGCCGCCAGGAACGGCGCGCGGATGGCGGCCAGGGCCTGCGGCGGCACGGGAGCCTCGGCGCGCATGGCTCAGGCCTCCAGGATGCGGCGCAGGGCCGGGATCAGCTCGGCCCGGGGGATCGTCTGCTGGCCCGGCCGCTCGGCGCGCCAGGCGGCGTTGTCGGTCACGCCGGCCGACAGCTCGCGTCCGAGATCGAGGTCCTTCACCGTCACCGTCCCCGCCTGGATTTCGTCGCCGCCCAGCATGATCGCGGCCGGTGACAGGCGTCTGTCGGCGTACTTCATCTGCGCCTTCATGCCTGAGCCGCCGAGATAGACCTCGGCGGGGATGCCAGCGGCGCGCAGTTCGCTGACCACGCCGAAATACTGGGCCATGTCGTCCTGGTTGAAGGCGATCACCACCACCGGCCCGCGGGCCTGGCCGCCCAGGTCCCTGCCCGCCGCGCGCAGGGCCGAGGCCAGGCGCGAGACGCCGAACGAGAAGCCGGTCGCCGGCGTCCGCTCGCCGGTGAACCGAGCCACCAGGTCGTCATAGCGGCCGCCGCCGCCGACCGAGCCGAACCGCACGGGCTCGCCCTTCTCGTCGGTGGTCGAGAGCAGCAACTCGGCCTCGAACACCGCGCCGGTGTAGTATTCCAGGCCGCGCACCACCGAGGGGTCGAACACCGCCTTGTCCGGGCCGACACCCAGGCCACCCAGCGCCTGGTCGATGCGGCGCAGTTCCTCCAGGCCCTCATCGCCCTCCGGCGAGCCGCCGATCACGTCGGCGATGCGGTCCAGGGTCTCGGAGCGGCCGCCGACGCCGGCGGCGGTGAAGGCCAGCACCGCCTCGGCCGCCTTGGCCGCCAGGCCGGCGCCCTTGGTGAAAGCACCGGACTCGTCCTTGCGGCCCTCGCCCAGCAGCAGGCGCACGCCGTCCGGCCCCAGCCGGTCCAGCTTGTCGACCGCGCGCAGCACGGCGAGCTTCTGGCCCTCGCTCTCGACGCCGGCCGTGGCCAAGAGGCCGTTCAGCAGCTTGCGATTGTTGATCTTCAGGATCGCCGCCCCGGCCGGCAGGCCGGCGGCGAACAGGCCCTCCGACGCCATGGCGATGATCTCGGCGTCGGCCTCGGGGCGGGCAGAGCCCACCGTGTCGGCGTCGCACTGGGTGAATTCGCGGAAGCGGCCAGGGCCGGGCTTCTCGTTGCGCCAGACCGGGCCGAAGGCGTAGCGGCGGAACGGCTTGGGCAGGGTCTCCCAGTTCTGGGCCACGAACCGCGCCAGCGGCGCCGTCAGGTCGTAGCGCAGGGCCATCCACTGCTCGTCGTCGTCCTGCAGGGCGAAGACGCCCTCGTTCGGGCGGTCGGCGTCGGGCAGGAACTTGCCGAGCGCGTCGGCATATTCCATCGCGCCGGTGTCGAGGGCCTCGAAGCCGTAGCGCTCATAGACGGCGCTGACCTTGGCCAGGATGGCGCGCTCGGCGGCGAGGTCGCGGGCGCGGCGGTCGACGAAGCCGCGCGGGGCGCGGGCCTCGGGTCGGGAGGAAGCTTCGGACATGGCGCTCGCCTAGGCCAAGCGGACGCGCGCGGCAAGGCGGCGCGGCGGTTTCGGGGAAAGGTCGGTCATGGTTCTGATCCCTGGAAGGTCTCTCAGGGATGGAGCCGGCGTAGGGGGCCCCATCCGCGTTTGCGGGGCCCGGCGCCTGAGGCCGCCTAGTTCGCGCAGCCTCGGCCGATCCCGCGATGGCAGGTCGGATGGTGGTGGCCGTGGTGGTGCGCGCGGCGGGTCATGCGGCGCGCCTCATAGCCCAGCCCTCGAGAAAACGCGAGTCGCCACCACTTGCGAAACAGTCTCGTCTGTGTTTCGATATATCAGGAACAGTCTAGATAGGATCGACATGCAACCACTCCAACAAGCGCCTGAACCTTGGACCCGGCCCGCCCGCCCGCCGCTTCCCCTGCACGAACTCACCCTCCGCGAGGTCCGCGACCTCACCCCCCACATGCGCCGGCTGACCTTCGACATGGACGGCCAGCTCGACTACCGCGCCGGCCAGGACCTGGCGCTGCTGGTCCCCGGCGCCGACGGCGAGCTGCATCGGCGCCACTACACGATCCGCGACGCCGCGCCGGGCGAGGCTGCCATCGACTTCGTGATCCACGGCCATCACGGCCCCGGCGAGCTCTTCGCGCTCAACGCCCGCCCCGGCGATCGTCTGGAAGCCCGCGGCCCGCGCGGCCGCACGGTGCTGAACCCCGACGCCGACTGGCACGTGTTCGTCGGCGACGAGACCTGCCTGCCCGGCATCTTCGCCATGCTGGAGACCCTGCCGCGCCGCGCGCGGGCCTTCGCCTTCATCGAGGTCGAGGACAAGGATGACCGCCAGTATCTCGACGCCGACTGCGACCTCGACCTGGAATGGCTGGTGCGGAACGGCCCGGCGGTTGCGGCCAGCCTGCCGCTGATCGAGCGGATGTCGCTGTTCGCCCCGCCGCCCGGCCGCGGCCAGGCCTATGTGATCGGCGAGACCAGCACGGTGCGCACCATCCGCCGCGGCCTGCTGGCCCGCGGGTTCGACAAGGCCCAGATCGCGGCCGAGGGCTATTGGCGACCGGGCCGCCTGGGCGGCCACGACCACATCTTCGACGAGGGCTAGCCGATGACGCCCACGCCGCCGGTGGCGGCGATCACCTGGCCCTGGATGAATTCCGCGTCGGGCGAGAGCAGGTACTCCACCAGCGAGGCGTAGTCGGAATCCCGGCTCATCCGGCCGGAGGGATTGGAGCGGGCCGCGCGGTCGACCACCGCCTGGGCGGCCTCCTCCCCGCCGACCATCGAGGCCACCGAGGTGGTGTGCACCAGCCCTGGCGCGACCCCGTTGATCCGCACCCCGCGCGGCGCGAGCTCGGCCACCAGGTAGCGCACGATCGCCTCGGCCGCGGCCTTGCCCACCCCGAGCGCGCCATAGTTCGCCGACGGAATCCGCGCGCCCATGCTGGTGATGAACACCACGCTCGACCCGCGCGCCAAGAGGTCCTGGGCGGCGTGGACCAGGTAGAGCAACGACAGGCCGTTGGTCTCGATCGCCTGGCGGAACCGGCCGAGGTCGGCGCCCAGCAGGGTGGTCGGATAGATCATCGCCGCCGAATGGACGATGTGGGTCAGACCGCCGGGCCGCAGCTCGCCGATCAGCTCGGCGGCGCCCTCCGGCATTCCGACGTCGGAGCGGATCGCGCGAGCCTCGGCGCCCAGGGCCGCGAGCTCGGCGACCGCCGTCGCGGCGGCCGCCTCATCGCCGTGATAGGCCAGGGCCAGGCGCGGATAACTGGGCGCCAGCCGCCGGGCGATGGCGAGCCCGATGCCCTTTGTCCCGCCGGTGACCAGGACGGTCATCAGCCGTTCCCGACCACGCCGCCGGACAGGTCCGGGGTCTTGTAGTCCATGCCCGCCAGGGCCGGGCTCTGGGCCGCCACGTCGAAGGCGGCCAGGATCCCGGCGAAGCGGGCCTCGGCGAAGGCCTTCATGTCCGGATGGGTGAAGATGTAGCGCTCCTTGGCGCGGACGGCCTCCAGCACCCGGCGGCCGACACGCTCGGGATCGATTCCGCTGTTGACCAGGGAGTCGGCCGCCACGGGGCTGTCCACGGGACCGCCGTACTGCGCCTGGCGGGTGCGGCCCGACTGGTTGATCCGGGTCTTCACGAAGCCGGGGCAAAGCACCGCCACGTTGATGTTCTCCGGCGCCAGCTGGCCGGCCCAGCCCTCGGACATGGCCACCACCGCGAACTTGGTGGCGCTGTAGGGCTCCATGCCCGGCGGCGAGATCATGCCGGCCATCGAGGCGGTGTTGACGAAGGCGCCGCCCTCGCCGTGCTCGCGGATCAGCGGCAGGAAGGTCTCCATGCCGTAGACCACGCCCAGCAGGTTCACCGCCAGGATCCAGTCCCAGTCGGCCGGCTTCACCTGGTCGATCGGCCCGCCGGCGCCGACGCCGGCATTGTTGCAGACGATGTGCACCTTGCCGAAGGTCTCGACGGTCTTGGCCGCGGCCTCTTGCACCGACTGGCGCACGGCCACGTCGCAGGGCACGCCGGCCACCTTGATCTGTCGCTCGGCGAGCTCGCTGACCGCCTTGTCGAGCGCGTCCTGCTCGATGTCGGCCAGCATCACCTGCATGCCCGCCTCGCCGAAGGCGTGCGCCATGGCCAGGCCCAGTCCGCTGGCGCCGCCGGTGATGAAGGCGGTCTTGCCCTTCAGGTCTTCCATGACATTTCCCCTACTTGGATTTCAGTCGGCCGATCAGGTCGGCCGTGGACGGATCGTGTGGATTGGAGGCCTTGCCCTCCAGCTCGGGCAGGATGCGCGAGGCGAGCGCCTTGCCGAGTTCGACGCCCCACTGGTCGAAGCTGTTGATCCCCCAGAGCACGCCCTCGACGAACACCTTGTGCTCGTGCAGGGCGATCAGCGCGCCCAGGGTGCGGGGCGTCAGGGCCTGCATCAGGATGAAGCCCGACGGTCGGTCGCCCGGGAAGGTCCGCTGCGGGACCAGGCGCTCGATCTCTTCCGCCGACGCGCCCTTGGCCGTCAGCTCCTCGCGCACCTCGCCGGCCGAGCGGCCGACCATCAGGGCCTCGGCCTGGGCGATCACATTGGCCAGCAGCTTCACATGCGCAGCCGGATCGCCCTCCCTCGGCTCGGCGACCGCCACGAAGTCCACCGGCACGACGTCTGTTCCCTGGTGCAAGGCCTGGAAGAAGGCGTGCTGCCCGTTGGTGCCGGCGTCGCCGAACACGCTGGCGGCCGTGGCGCGCGCGACCGGCGCCCCAGCCTCCGTCACCCGCTTGCCGTTGGATTCCATCTCCAGCTGCTGCAGGAAGGCCGGGAACAGGCGCAGACGCTGGGCGTAGGGGATCACCGCCCGGATCGGGCGCGAGAGGATATTGCGGTTGAACAGGTGGGCCAGCGCCAGGCGCACCGGCAGGTTGGCCTCCAGCGGCGCGGCGCGGAAATGGGCGTCCATCGCCGCCCCGCCGGCCAGCAGCTCCTCGAAGGCCGCCCAGCCCAGGGCCACGGCGCAGCTCAGCCCCACGGCCGACCAGACCGAATAGCGGCCGCCGACCCAGTCCCAGAAGCCGAACACCTGGTCGGCCGGCACACCGAACGCCTGGGCCACCGTCGGCGCGGCCGACACCGCCACCAGATGGGCGTCCGCGGCCGGCCCGAGCGCGTCGCGCAGCCAGGCCCGCGCCGCCTCGGCGTTGGCCAGGGTCTCCTGGGTGGTGAAGGTCTTGGAGACCACGACCACGAGGGTCTCCGCCGGCTCCAGCCCCGCGAGCGCGAAGGCCAGTTCGGACGGGTCGACATTGGCGGCGAAGCGAATCTCGATCTTCGGATTGAGCGGCCGCAGCGCCTCCCAGATCAGCCGCGGCCCCAGGTCCGAACCGCCGATGCCGATATGGACGATGGCCTTGAAAGGTTCGCCGCTGACCCCGCGCTTGGCGCCCGACTCGACGGCCTGGGCGAAGGCCTTCATCTGGGCGCGGACCGCCTCGACCTCGCCCGACACCGGGACCCCGCGATCGCGCCAGTCGGCGCCGTCCGGCGCGCGCAGGGCCATGTGCAGGGCCGCGCGGTTCTCCGAGGCGTTGACCGTTTCGCCCGCGAAGAGCCGGTCGCGGGCGGCCTCGATCTCGGCCACCCGCGCCAGGTCCAGGGCGGCGTCGAAGTCGCCCAGCGACCAGGGTTGCTTGGACAGGTCCAGCCGCAGCCCGCAGGCGTCGGCGGCCAGCCGATCCAGCCGGCCGGGCTCGGCGGCGAACAGATCAAGGATGCGACGTTGACGGGCGGCCTCACCCGCCTTCTGCAGTCTGGCCCAGGCGGCGTCGGTGGCGGCCATAAATCCTCAACACGGCGTTTACCATGTCGGCGTTAGCAAAAGCCGGTCCGCCTGTCTCCTGTTCCGAGGAACGCCATGTCCTGCGACGCCGCCGCCTCCCTCGCCGTCCTCTGGCTCGCCGCCACCGGCCCGATGCAGCCCACCCACACCGCCGCGGCCGCTCCGCCCGCCGCCGTGGCGCAGGAGCCGCTGTTCGTCGACATCGTGAAGCGCGCCTCCAAGCTGAAGGCCGAGGTCAACGCCTTCATGGGCGACGACAAGCCGATCAGCGACGCCTTCAAGACCCGCGTCGGCGAGCTCTCCGACCTCGACATGCAGGGCCACCTGACGCTCGCCAAGCGCGGCACGGACGGCGACCTGAAGTGCATCCTGCGCGGCATCTCCCAGGACCTGCCGCTGAAGCTCGCCGCGGTCACCGGCGCCGCCGACCACAAGACCCGCGTCGCCGCCCTGAAGGAGATGGCCTATCTCCTCAACGACAACGTCGAGGTGATCACCGCCCCGCCGGCCCCGCCGGTCTAACCCCAGATCGTCATGGCCGGGCTTGTCCCGGCCCCCCATGATCTCCGAGTCCACAGGTCATTCGGGGTGGCCGGCGTTTATGGGTCGCCGGGACAAGCCCGGCGATGACGGCAGTGTTGGGAACCTAACCCCCCGCTTTCTCCAGCGCTTTCTCCAGCGCCTTCGCCACCACGTCGCCGGTGAGGATCTGCGGCAGGACCGCCGGCGCACCGCCCTTGGCGGGATAGACCAGATAGAGCGGCACGCCCGCCCGGCCATACTTGGCGAGTTCGGCCGCGATGGTCGCGTCGCGACGTGTCCAGTCCGCCTTCAGATAGACCGCGCCGGTCTTGGCGAAGGCGTCGCCCGCCGCCTTGGTCGAGAAGGCGACCTTCTCGTTGACCTGGCAGGTGACGCACCAGGCCGCCGTGAAGTTCACGAACACCGGCTTGCCGGCCGCCTGGGCCGCCGCGACCGCGTCGGGGCTCCAGGGCTGGTAGGGGATGGCCGAGCCCTCGGCCTGGGCCGCCGAGGCCGACGTCGGCTCGGCATAGTTCGGCCAGATCGCGCCGAGGCCGGCGGCCAGCAGCAGCACCGCACCAACCACGGCGCTCACAACCGGATTGCCGCCCGCCGCCTGCTTGCGCTGGGCCACGCCGAGCAGCCAGACCGCCAGCGCCAGGACCACGGCGGCGGCGAACAGGCGGGCCAGCGCATCGGACCCGGACTGCACCGCGAGCACCCAGGCGAGCCAGGCGGCCGCCCCGTACATCGGGAAGGCCATCAGCTTGCGGAAGCCCTCCATCCACGCGCCGGGGCGCGGCAGGCGCGCCAGCAGGGCGGGGATGAAGGCGGCCAGGGTGAAGGGGGCGGCGAAGCCCAGGCCCAGCCCGAAGAACACCGCGAGCGCCGCGGCGGCCGGCTGGGTCAGGGCCCAGCCCAGGGCCGGGGCCATGAAGGGCGCGGTGCAGGGCGCGGCCACCACCACGGCCAGGGCGCCGGTGAAGAAGGCGCCCGCGAGACCGCCCTTGGAGGCGGCTTCCGCGCCGACGCCCTGCAGCGAGGCGCCGATCTCGAACAGACCGGACAGGTTGAGCGCCACGGCCAGCATCAGCAGCGCCAGGCCCGCCACCACGGGCGGCGACTGGAGCTGGAAGCCCCAGCCCACCGCCGCGCCGCCGGCGCGCACCGCGATCAGCAGGCCGGCCAGGACGAGGAAGGTCACCAGCACGCCGGCCAGGAAGGCCAGGCCCTGGGTCTGGGCGGCGCGGCGCTCGTGCGCGTGGCCGGCCAGGGAGGCGGCCTTCATGGCCAAAACCGGGAAGACGCAGGGCATCAGGTTCAGGATCAGCCCGCCCACGAAGGCGAAGGCGATCGCGCCGATCAGGCCCATGCCCGGCCCGGCGGGCGCGGCAGGTCCGGTCGAAGCCGTGGTTTCCAGGGGCTTCGCGGCGACGGCGCCCAAGCCGCCGGCCTCGGCCGGCAGGGCGCCTTCGGCGGCGCCGATCTCATAGGCCTTGCCGCCGACCTCGATGACGCCGGCGAACCCAGCGGGAACCGGCGCGGCCTCCTTGCCGACGGCCGGGACCAGGGTCAGCGTCAGGCCGCCGGGGCCCTTCTCGATCGCCTGGGGC
>CAMFHW010000154.1 GCA_945952175.1 uncultured Phenylobacterium sp.
GGCGGTGTTGCCGAGCAGGCCGGCGACCGCCTTGACGCACGTCTGCACATTGCGTTTCGCCTCGCTGGCGGAGGCGCATTTCGGACGCTGAACCAGGCCACGGGCGGCGGCCAGGGTGCCGGCCCAGGTGCGGAAATCCTTGGCGGAGAAGTCCTCGCCCATGGCCTCGCGGATATAGGCGTTCACATCGGCGGACTCGACCGGACGCCGCTGGCCGTCATCGTCCAGATACTGGAACAGGCGCTGGCCGGGAATGTCCTGGCAGGCCTTGAGGATGCGGGCCAGTCGACGGTCGCGGAGGCCGGTCTTGTGGACCTTGCCGCTCTTGCCGCGGAACTCGAAGACCGCGCCGGTCGAGGTGATCGTCGCATGCCGGTCGCGCAGGGTGGTCAGGCCGAAGCTCTTGTTTTCCTTGGCATAGGCCTCGTTGCCGACCCGGATCAGGGTCAGTTCCATCACCCCGACCACAGCGGCAAGTAGCTTCTCCCGCGGCAGGCCGCGCTGGGCGAGGTCGGTCTCGACGCGGGCGCGCAGGCGGGGCAGGGCGCGGCCGAAGGCGATCATGCGCTCGTACTTGGCGCCCTCGCGGTTTTCCCGGAAGTCGGGGTGATAGCGGTACTGCTTGCGGCCCTTCTGGTCACGGCCGGTCGCCTGGATGTGACCGCGCGGCGAGGGGCAGATCCAGACATGGGTCCAGGCCGGCGGGATCGCCAGGCCGCGGATGCGGGCGAGGGTCGCCTCATCACGGATCGGGGCGCCGTCGGCGTCGCGACAACTGAAGCCGGCGCCGGCGCGCACGCGGGTCAGGCCCGGATCGTCGTCATTGACGTAGCGCAGGCCGGCGGGGACGGGCTGGAGCTCCGGAGTGTCTCGCGCCATGGCGGCGGGCCTTTGGAAAATCGGGCGGGCGTGGCAAGGACCGGAACGGCGCGCGCCGGCGCCGGTTCCTCGGACCGACCTCGTGAACTATCGCCACGCCTTCCACGCCGGGAATTTCGCCGACCTGGTGAAGCACGCGGCCCTGCTGCAGGTCCTGGCGCGGCGGCCGGCCGGACCGCTGAGCATCATCGACACCCATGCCGGGCGCGGGCTCTACGATCTCGGCGGTCCCGAGGCCCAGCGCTCGGGCGAGGCGGCGGCCGGGATCGGCCAACTGATGCGGGCGAGCGACCTGCCCGAGCCCTTCGCCCCGCTGCGGGTGGCGGTGTCGCGGCTGAACGGCGGCGGGGAGACGCGGCTCTATCCCGGCTCGCCCCTGCTGATCGCCGAGGCCCTGCGACCGGGCGACTCCTATCTCGCCTGCGAACTGCGGCCGGAGGAGCATTCCGCCCTGGCCGGGGCGATGAAGGGCCGCGCCGGCGTCAAGACCGCCTGCGCAGACGGCTTCGCCCGGGCCGCCGACCTGCCCTGCGAGGGCGAGGCCCTGGTGCTGATCGATCCGCCCTTCGAGCGGGCCGACGACTATGCGCGGATCGTCGAGACCCTGGGCGCCATCGGCCGGCGCAATCCGCGCGCCCAGGTGATGGTCTGGCTGCCGATCAAGGATCTGGAGACCTTCGACGGCTTCGTCCGCGACGCCGAGGACGTCGGCGCGGGCCCGCTGCTGGTGGCCGAGGCGCGCATGCGGCCGCTTGCCGATCCCTTGAAGATGAACGGCTGCGCTCTCGTCTTCGCGCGGCCGGCGGACGGGCTGGACGGGGTCCTGGACGCGATCTGCGCCTGGACGGTGCAGGCCCTGGGCGATCGCGGTCAGGCGCGGGTCTGGCGCGCCGGGTAACGTCTTTTTGCAAATGCGAAGGCGGGGGCGATGGTATGTTGCATCGCACAATCCCTGACCCCCGGAGCCTCCCATGTTTGCGTTGCTCGACACGTCCAAGGATCCCAAGGCCGCCCTGGCCGACGCCGCCGACGCCTGGCGCGCGCCGATCGGCGCGGCCTCGCCGCTATGGTTCATGTTCGCCGGCGTGGCGAGCGCCGGCGTCGCCTATTGGTGGATGAGCCGCTGGCGCGCCGAGGCGACCAATCTGGAGGCGGCCCTGACCCTGCCGGCCTTGGCGCCGGAACCGGTGATCGAAGCGGCGGCCGAGGTCGTCGAGACCGTCGAGACGGCCGTGGAGGCCCCGGTCGAGGCGGCGATCGAGACCCTGGCGGAGGTCGCGCCCGAACCCGTCGTCGAGGCTGCGCCCGAACCGGTCGTCGAGGCCGCGCCGGAGCCGGTGGGCGAGGCGGCCGCCGAGCCCGCCATCGAGCCGCCGGCGACCAAGCCGCGGGCCGCGCCCAAGGCCAAGGCGGCGCCGAAGGCCGATCTCGCCTGACGCTTGGCCCGCGCGGACGGGGCGTCTAAGTCTGGTCCCGCCGCGACACGCGCGGCGGGAGCGGGCGTTTGCTGAAACGAGCCTTGGACATCGTCGGCGCCGCGGCGGGCCTCGTCGTGCTGTCGCCTGTCCTGCTGGTCCTGGCCCTGATGGTCCGCGCCGAGAGCCCCGGGCCGGCCCTGCACTGGTCTCGCCGCGTGGGCCGCCGCAACCGCATCTTCCGCATGCCCAAGTTCCGCAGTATGCGCACCGACGCGCCCGATATCGCCACCCACCTGCTGCCCGATCCCGACTACTGGGTGACGCCGCTGGGCCGGTTCCTGCGGCGCTCGAGCCTCGACGAACTGCCGCAGCTCTGGAGCGTGCTGGTGGGCGACATGAGCCTGGTGGGCCCGAGGCCCGCCCTGCACAGCCAGGACGACCTGGTGCGGCTGCGCACCGACGCCGGCGTCGACGCCCTGCGCCCCGGCCTGACCGGCTGGGCCCAGGTCAATGGCCGCGACGAACTGCCGATCCCTGAAAAGGCCCGCCTCGACGCCGACTACCTGGCCCGCCGCTCGATGGCGCTCGACCTGCAGATCATCGCGCGGACGGCGGTGACCGCCTTCTCCGGCCGCGGCGTCCGGCACTAGAAGCGCGACCGATTTCGGAACAAGGTCAGGGGGTTCGCGCGTTCTGAAGGCTTCCGGAGCCTCGAACCGTGCCCCTTGCCGCCCAGCCGCATATCAATATGCCCGTGGACGCGCCGCCGCCCGCCGCGTCACCGCCACGCCGTCGTGGCCTGCGCCTGGCCGCCTGGATCGTCGGCGGCGTCGCGGCGCTCGTGGGCTTCCTGGCGCTCGCACTGGCCCTGGCGGACTGGAACGCCCTGCGCGGCCCGATCGGCCGGTTCGCCTCGACGCGCCTGCACCGCCAGGTCACGATCGGCCATCTGAGCGTCCACCCCTGGTCGCTGCGGCCCAGCGCCGAGATCGGCGGCCTGCGTATCGCCAACCCCGGCTGGGCCGGTCCGGGTCCCACCGCCGACGTCGGCCAGCTGCTGGTCCAGATCAAGCTCCTGCCCCTGCTGCGCGGCGAACTCGTGCTGCTGCGGCTGGAGGCGACGAAGCCCGACCTCTATCTGCGCCGTGACGCCCAGGGTCGCGAGACCTGGGATTTCTCCGGCGGCGCGCCGAAGGACAAGCCGCTGAAGATGCCGCCCGTGCGCCGCTTCGTGATCCGCGACGGCCACCTCAAGCTGCTGGACGACCGGCGCAAGCTCAGCCTCGACGCCACCCTGGAGGCCTCGGAGCGCCTGGGCGCCGCCAATACCGGCTTCCAGCTCCAGGGCGACGGGGCCCTGAACGGCCAGGCCTTCCGGCTCCAGGCCATCGGCGGACCCCTGCTGAACGTCGATCCGAACAAGCCCTATCCGTTCGACGCCGACATCCGCGCCGGCGCCACCCGCGTCACCGCCCGCGGCGTCGTGCCCAAGCCCTTCGACCTCGGCCAGGTCTCGCTGGCGATCACCGCCCGCGGGCCGGACCTGGAGGAACTCTACGACCTCACCGGGGTGCCGTTCCCCAACACCCCGCCCTACAACCTCAAGGGCCGCCTGGTCCGCGATGGCAAGGTCTACAAGGTCTCGGGCCTGTCGGGCCGGGTGGGGGACAGCGACCTCGCCGGTTCGCTCAGCGTCGACGCCACCGCCAGGCGGCCGTTCCTGACGGCGGATCTGCGAACCGAGCGGCTCGACTTCGGCGACCTGACGGCGGTGTTCGGCGGCGCGCCGAAGATCCGTGCGGGCAAGACCGTCTCGCCCGCCCAGAAGGCCGCCGCGGCGACCCTGCAGGCCGAGCGCCGCCTGCTGCCCGACGCCACGCTGAAGGTCGACCGGGTCCGCGCGCTCGACGCCGACGTCCGCTACCAGGCCGCCAGCATCAGCCATGCGCCCGTGGCCCTGCGGTCGGGCTCGCTGCGGGTGAAGCTGGACCACGGCCTGCTCACCGCCGATCCGCTCAGCTTCGACCTGCCCCAGGGCCGCATTTCCGGCCGCATGGCGCTGAACGCCCGCGGCGCGACGCCGGTCACCGACGTCGACCTTCGCCTGACCAATGCGCGGCTGGAGCAGTTCGTCCCGATCAAGTCCGGCGGCGCCCCCGCCCTGACCGGCGGCCTGGTCGGCCGCATCAAGCTGCATGGCGCCGGCGACTCGGTCCATCGCGCGGCGGCCAACGCCGACGGCCAGGTGGTGATGGTGGTGCCGGGCGGCGAGATCCGCGAGGCCTTCGCCGAACTGATCGGGGTCGACGTCACCAAGGGCCTGGGCCTGCTGCTCGCCAAGAACCAGGACCGCACCCAGATCCGCTGCGCGGTCGCCAGCTTCACGGCCAAGGATGGCGTGCTGACGGCCGACCGGCTGGTGTTCGACACCGGCCCGGTGCTGGGCGAGGGCAAGGGCTCGGTCGACCTGCGCGACGAGCGCCTCGACCTGCGCTTCCAGGGCCATCCCAAGCAGTTCCGCCTGGTCCGCCTGCTGGCGCCGATCGAGATCACCGGACCGATCGTCCAGCCCAGGCTGGGCGTCGACAAGGGCAAGGCCGTGGCCCAGGGCGGGTTCGCCGCCGTGCTCGCCACCGTCGCCTCGCCGCTCGCCGCCGTCCTGCCGTTCGTCGATGCGGGCCTCGCCAAGGACGCCCAGTGCGGGGCGCTCGTCGCCGAGGCCGGCGGCGCGGGCGCTCCCGTCCGTTCGGCCCGGACGAAGGCCGCCGGTCATTAGCGCGGTTGACGGGCGCGAGCGGCGCGTCCCAAAGTCGCTCCACATCCAAGCTTACGGTTCGCTCGAGGAGAGATCTCCAATGCCCGCAACGTCCCCCCAGCGCCGCGCGGCGCTCGCGCTCGGCCTCGTCCTGAGCCTGGCCGCCGCCGGCGGAACCGCCGTGGCCGCCATCGACGCGGCCAAGGTCGAGAAGGACCGCCACGACAACTTCCACAAGATCGGCAGCGCCTTCAAAAACATCAATGACGGACTGAAGGCCGACAAGCCGGACACCAAGGCGATCGCGGCCCAGGCCAAGATCATCCAGGACCTCTCGGGCAAGATCCCGTCCTGGTTCCCGAAGGGCTCGGGGCCTGAGGCCGGGATCAAGACCCGCGCCAAGGCCGAGATCTGGAGCGACTGGGCGACCTTCGGCGCCTCGGCCAAGAGCCTGCAAACCGAGGCCGGCAAGCTCCAGACCATCGCGCTCAAGGGCGATCTCGACGGCGTGAAGGCCCAGGTCAAGGCGACCGGCGGCGCCTGCAAGACCTGCCACGACAAGTTCCGCGGGCCGGAGATCGACAAGGATCACGACCACTAAGGATCGGTCCGTGTCCGACACCCCCGTCCGCACGGCCCTGTGGGACGGCCCGACCCGGCTGTTCCACTGGTCGCTGGCGGCCCTGATCCTCGCCGCCTGGCTCACCGCCGGCAAATCCATGGAGTGGCACAAGCTATGCGGCTACGCGGTGCTGGGCCTGATCGTCTTCCGCCTGTGGTGGGGCGTGGCCGGCGGCTCGACCGCGCGGTTCGCGAGCTTCCTGAAGGGACCGAAGACCACGCTCGCCTATGTGTCGGGCCTGGGCTCGCGCAAGGCCGGCGAGACGGCCGGCCATAATCCGCTGGGCGCCTGGAGCGTCGCGGCCATGCTGTTGCTGATCGCGCTTCAGGCGGGCCTCGGCCTCTTCGCCACGGACATTGACGGCATCGAGTCCGGCCCGCTGTCCGACAAGGTCGATTTCGATACCGGCCGGCTGTTTTCCGAATGGCACGAACTGGCCTTCCGCGTGCTGCAGGGCCTGATCGGCCTGCACCTGGCGGCCATCGCCTTCTATGCGATCTGGAAGCGCGAGAACCTGGTCGGCCCGATGATCACTGGCGCGCGGCGGTTCTCTGGCGCGGTGGCGCCACTGCGCAAGGCCCCGCTCTGGAGCCTCGCCGTCGGCGTCGTGCTCGCCGTGGCCGCCGCCTGGCTGATCGCCAAGGGCTTCCGGGTGAAGTTGTAAGCCAAATCTGGAGTGTCATCCCGGTTTCCGCGTCAGCGGAAGACCGGGACCCATAGACACCGATCTCTCCGGAAAGCCCCGCGCGTATGGGGCCCGGACAAGCCGCTTTCGCGGCTTTCCGGGATGACACGCAGAGATGACACCCCGTGAGAACCTACCCCGCCGCGCCCTTCAGGCAGTTGAGCCACGCATCCTCGCGGGCCTTTTCGGCCTCGCGCAGCTTGGCCTCGGCGTCGCGGACGCCGGCGTCGTGCTTGCGCCATTCCAGCACCGCGCCCTCGCGGGCGGCGCGCGCGCCTTCCAGGGTCTCGAACCGCGCCAGCACCGCGCGGACGCTGTAGTTCACCGGCGGGCCGACCGTCTCGCGGTCCGGATAGACGCCCGTGATCGAGTCGGCGCTTTCCTTTTCGATCAGGAACACATCCGCCCAGCCTGCGTGGTGGCGCATCAAGGCCCAGGGGCGGGCGATCTGGTCGGTCATCGAAGGCTCCTCGAATCCGCATGACGCGGGGTGGTCCTGAAATTAGCGCGCCTGCGCGCCGGCTCCAACGCCGCAGCGGCGAGATTCCCGCTTCCCCGCGCCACGGCTTTCGTGGAAAAGCGACGCCATTGAATTCGATCCATTCCTTCCGTCCGATTTTGCGTCCGGAGATTTCATGAGCGAGATCGTCGTCGCCCAGCAGTTTTGCGGGCCCCCCAATTCCGGCAATGGCGGCTATTGCTGCGGTGTCCTGACCGCGGGCATCGAGGGCCCGGTCACCGCCGTGCTCCGCGCCCGCATCCCGCTGGACGTCGGTCTGCGGCTCGAAGTCGGGGCCGAGGCCACCGAACTGTTCGACGCCGAAGGCGCCCTGATCGGCAAGGGGGTGCCCGCCGACGCGACCCTGCTGCCCGATGTCCCCACCCCGCCCAGCCTCGCGGCCGCCCAGGCGGCCGAGAGCCGCTACATCGGCCTGACCCAGCGCGTGCATCCGACCTGCTTCTCCTGTGGGCCGGAACGGGAGGAGGGCCACGGCCTTAAGGTCTTCGCCGGCCAGCTCGACGGCGTGCCGGCAGGCTATGTGGCCTGTCCCTGGACGCCGCACGCCAACTTCGCCGACGCCGAGGGCCTCACCCCGGTCGAGGTGATCTGGGCCGCGCTCGACTGCCCCGGCTTCTTCGCCTGGGTGGTGAAGGAGGGCCGCCACGGCGCCCTGCTCGGCACCATGACCGGCGAGGTCGTTCGCCGCCCGGCGGCCGGCGAGCCATGCATCGTCTCCGCCTGGCCGATCGAGCGCGACGGCCGCAAGGAGACCGCCGGCGTCGCCCTGCACACCGCCGAGGGCGAACTGCTGGCCCGCGCCCACCAGGTCTGGATCGTGATGAACTACCCGCCCCAACCCGCCCAGGCCCAGGCGGCCAAGGTCGACGCCTAAGGGCGAGACGGCCCGGATTCCTTCTCCCCTTGCGGGAGAAGGTGGCCTGCGAAGGCAGGCCGGATGAGGGGCTTAGGGCCTCTCCGGCAGCTCTGCGCGGCCCCTCACCCGACCCCGCCGCGCGGGGCCACCCTCTCCCCCCAGGGGAGAGGGAATGCTCTGTACCCTATGTGCTCAGCTGTGATGCGAACGGGAGGGAGGGAGCAAAGACCACCACCTCTCCCTCCTGATCGCGGGTCACGCCGACGCGCGGGCAGGCTTCGCGCAGGGCGCAGAGCGCGCAGGCCGGGTCCAGGTGGCTGCAGATCGACTGGCCGTGCGCCTTCATCAGGTGGTGCAGCTCGGCCAGGGCCTCGCCGTCCCAGGCGTCGGGCGCCAGGTCGAGGATCTCGTCGTGCGCGTGGGCCGCGTCGCCCTGGCGCGCGGTCAGGCCCAGCCGGCGCGCCACCCGATGCACGTGGGCGTCCACCACCATGGTCCGCCGGCCGAGCGTGGAGAGGTTCAGGGTCGCGGCCGCGGCGTGCGGGCCGACGCCCGGCAGGCGCATCAGCCATTCCATCGCCTCGCCCACCGGTTCGCGCGCCAGGAAATCCAGGTCGAGATCGCCCCGCTTCAGTCGGATCATGCGGATCAGCACGGGAAGCTGCCGAGCCTTCTGGTCGGCGAAGGTGACCGGATCGATCACCCGTTCCACCGCCTCCGCCTCGGCCTCGCCC
>CAMFHW010000155.1 GCA_945952175.1 uncultured Phenylobacterium sp.
CGGGTGTCGCCCAGCGCGCCATCGAAGCCATGGCGATCCGGTTGGCGCTCCGCAGCGACCTGCAGGCGAAGGGCTGGAACAGCGCCGCGACCGGCACGGCCTCAGCTCGCGTCGCCGCGACCGGTGTCCAGGAAGTCGGTCGCCGCGAAGTTCTCCGGCGCGGCGATCTCGACGATGCGGTCGTCGATGTCGTCGAACTCCAGCCGCAGCGCGCGGTTCATGATCGCGTGCATCACATAGAGTGTCGTGATGTAGGTGAATTCGAGGATTTCCTCGTCCGACAGGAAGCTCTTCAGCTTGTCGAACAGCACGTCGGGCGTGCGCCCGCCCTGCGCGCTCAGGCAGTCGGCATAGGCCAGGACCGTTCGTTCCTTCTCGTCATAGCAGGTCGCGACCTGCCAGTGCGGGATGGCCTCGATGCGCGCCTCCGAGACGCCCAGGCCGCGCAGCGACTTGCAGTGCTGGGAGTAGCCGAACTGGGTCTCCATCACCCAGCTGACCCGGGTCTGGCCCAGTTCCCGCAGCACCGGATCGAGCTTGCGCGCCGGGTTGCGGTAATAGGCGAAGCCCTGGACCGCGTGGTGCAGGGCGTCCGGCGACCCGGCGAAGACCGTCCACCAGTCGCCCGGCGTGCCGGTCGCGGTGCCGGGTTCGGCCACCGGGTCGCGGTCGCCGAACAGCAGGTTGTACATGCGAAGGCCGGTGCCCTGATCGACCTCGGCGCGGGGAACCTGATGCAGGCGGGGCATGGCTCAGACCTCCACGGTCGCGCCGCGCGGCGCGTGCGGGATGTCCTCGGCGCCGAAGTCCTTCGTCGAGGCGGCGAACTCCATCATGATCCCGTTGGGGTCGGTGAAATAGACCGAGCGGACGAACACGCCCTCATGCATCTCGGCGGCGACGCCGCGTTCGCTGTCGTCGTGGTTGACCACGACCGGGATGTGCTCGACGCCCGCGGCCCTCAGCCGGTCCAGGCACTTGGACAGTTCGCCTTCGGCCACGTTGAAGGCGAGATGGTTCATCGAGCCGATGGCCGTCTTGGAGTCTTCCGGGAACTTGCGCACCGAGGCGATCCCCGGCGCGGCCGCCGGCGTCTCGGGCCACCAGAAGAAGGCCACCGCCGCGCCGCCGCCGCAGTCGAAGAAGAAGTGCTGACCGCCGTCGGGCAGGGCCACGGTCTTCACCAGCGGCATGTCCAACACTTCGGTGTAGAACTTCACCGTCTCCTGCATGTCGCGGCACACCAGCGCCAAGTGGTTGATGCCTGTGGTGCGCATGACCGTCTCCCCGGAACGCCTGTCGTCTGTTCGGCGGCCAACCTAGAGACGCCGCGAAATTCGTCAACTAAACTGATGAAAATTGATCTGCGACAAGCCGCCTAGGAGCGCGACCTGCTTACCTCTAGTGTGACACCGCACCAGACTCACGAAACGACATGATCGGCGCCGACACTCTCATCATACCCTTGCTCCAGGCGTTTTTCTGGTTTGACGACGGCCTGCAAAGTTATCTGCAATCGCGCGGCTGGAGCCACGTGACGCGTCCGCAGTCGATGGTCATGGCCAATGTGGTCATCGGCGTGCACAGCCCCTCCGACATCGCCCGCAACCTGGGCATCAGCCGCCAGGCCGTGCACACCACCATCAACCAGATGGTCGAGATGGGCATGCTGGAGCTGCGCGACGACCACAACGACAAGCGCGCCAAGATCGTCGCGCTGAGCGAGACCGGCGTGCGCATGCGCCACGACGCCGACGCGGTCATGGTCGAGCTGGCCAATGAGCTGCGCCGCCGGATCGGCTCGCGCAACGTCGACAACCTGATCAAGGCCTTTTCGGCCGACTGGGGCGAACCGATGACCGAGTGGCCGGAGGCGAAACCCTCGGCTTGATCCGCCGTGCGATCGCGCATTATCGTCAATCTAATTGATGATTAGGGCGGCCATGAAGGCGCGGGTTTCAGCGGATATCGAGGCGCTGGCCGAGGCGGTCTGGCGGATCGTCGGCAGTTTCCACGGCCTGGATCGCTGGTTCCCCCGGAGTGGAGGCTTGCGCCCGCGACCCCGAGGCCTGGGGCGAGGTGCGGCTGGCGAGCCTCGACGGCCGGGTCACGCCGGAGCGGTTGGAAGCCTGGCCGGCATGAGCTGTTCCTGGAGCCTCGTGGATGTGCCTTTGCTCGGTCCGCGCCGCTCCACCCTGACCGTCAGCCCGCGCGGCGCCTCCGCCTGCCATGTGGACTGGGTCTTCGTCGCCGAGCCCCAGCCGCCGCCGGACGTCGGGGGCATCAAGGAGAACACCGAAAGGCTTTACGGCGGGGCGCTGGATGCCGTTAGGTATACTGTCGAAAAGATGTCAGCCTAGCTGACAAAACGACATGCAAATTCGTCATATAGATTGACAATAACGGAGGCGGCGGCATCTTCCCCGCAACGTCCGGCCTGGCCGGGAAACGAGGGGAGGAATCCAGATGCGCCGCACGGCGAGCATTCGACTATTCACGTCAGCGGCCTCGATGGCGCTGGTCGCAGGCCTGGCCGCGCCGGCCTGGGCGGCCGACGAACCGGCCCAGGTCGAGGAGGTGGTGGTCACCGCCCAGAAGCGTGAGCAGAAGCTGCAGGACGTGCCGGTGGCCGTCTCGGCCTTCGCCGAGAAGCAGCTCGAGGCCCAGGCCGTCCAGAGCCTGACCGACCTCAGCGCCAAGTCGCCGAACGTGGTCCTGGCGCCCGTCGGCGCCTATCCCTACGCCAGCGCCTTCTTCATCCGCGGCCTTGGCTTCGCCGACGTGGAATCGACCTTCGAGCCGGCGGTCGGCGTCGAAATGAACGGCGTCTACCTGGCTCGTAACTCGGGCGCCCTGCAGGACTTCTTCGACATCAGCTCGGTCGAGATCCTGCGCGGTCCGCAGGGCACGCTCTACGGCCGCAACACCATCGGCGGCGTGGTCAGCGTGCGCACCAAGACGCCGGTCCCGGGCGATCCCTTCAGCGGCGAAGTCCAGGGCACGGTGGGCGACCACGGTCGCCAGGAGGCCCGCGTGGCGGTCAACCTGCCGCTCAGCGACGTCTTCGCCGCGCGCGTGTCGCTGCTCTACAAGAACTACGACGGCTACATCCACAACGCCTATCTGAACAAGACCCAGGGCGACAACGAGACCCTGTCGGGCCGCGTGACCCTGGTGGCCAAACCCAATGACGTGTTCGACGCGACCCTGGTGATCGACGGCGATCGCGAGCGGGGGTCGGGCTCGCCGTTCCGCAACGCCGCCCTGCCGGGCAACGTCTATTACAACTTCAGCCCCGACACCGGGACCAAGACCCCGCTCTTCCCGGCGGGAGCCTCGAACCCGAGCGATCCCTACACGGTCTACGACAACACCCCGATCTTCGCCCATGTCGACACCTGGGGCCTGGCGCTGAACACCAACACCCACCTGTCGTTCGGCACGGTGACCACGGTGACGGGCTATCGGGAGTTCACCGACCGCGTGCTCAGCGACTACGACGGTTCGCCGGTCAACTTCTTCTACGCCCTGCGCGACCAGACCCACCACCAGTTCAGCCAGGAAGTGCGGCTGGCCTCCAACGTGGGCGGCAAGCTCGACTACGTGGTCGGCGCCTACTACCTGAACCAGGACTATGCGATCACCAACGCCCAGGGCGGCCTGATCTACGGGGCGGCGACGCCGGCCCAGATCGCCAGCCAGCGCAACATCGCCTGGGCCCTGTTCGGTCAGGCCGACTATCACGTGAACGACAAGCTGACCCTGACCGCGGGCGGCCGCTACAGCTACGAGAAGAAGCGCTTCACCAACCAGCCGCTGTTCTTCGCGGTCTCGAAGACCTACAGCAACGACTGGGACAACTTCTCCCCCAAGCTCAGCGCGAACTACAAGTTCAGCCCCGACGTCATGGGCTATGTGACCTGGTCCAAGGGCTTCCGCGCCGGGGGCTACAACGGCCGCGCGGCCTCCTACACCTCGGCCGGCCCGTACGCCTCAGAGACGGTGGAGAGCTTCGAAGCCGGCGTGAAGAGCGAGTTGTTCGACCGTCGCCTGCGGCTGAACGGGGCGGCGTTCTCGTCCAAATACTCGAACATGCAAACCGGCACCCAGGGCCTGACCACGGCGGGCGTCTACGAGTCGATCGTCACCAACGCCGGCGAGGCCCGCATCGACGGCGCCGAGGGCGAGGCGCTGTGGGTCGTGGGCGGCGGCTGGCGTCTCAACGCCAACCTGTCCTACCTCGACGCGCGGTTCGTGAAGAACTTCACCGACCTGACCAGCGACGGGATCAACAACCCCACCGACAATTCGGACCTGCCGCTGGCCTATGCGCCGCGCTGGTCGGGCAGCTTCGGGGTCACCTACGATCGCGACCTGTCGTTCGGCACGCTCTCGTTCAACGCCAACGCCGTCTATATGGACGACATCTACACCAGCGGCGGGGTGATCAACCGCACCTCCAACGTCCAGGTACGGCCGGCCAACACGCTCTACGACGCCACCATCACCCTGACCGGGGCCAAGGGCTGGCGCGTGGCGCTGTGGGGCAAGAACCTCACCGACAAGGCGGTCATCAACAACACCTTCGGCCTCGGCGCGCTCGGCAACCTGCGCGTCTACCAGCCGCCGCTCACCTGGGGCCTGGACATCGGCTACAAGTTCTAGAGCTCCCTGCAGAGAGCGACCCGAAGGCCCGGCGGCGACGCCGGGCCTTCTTCGTTTGTGCGCGAGGGTCGGGCCCAGGCTTAGGCGTTGAAGTTGAGCTTCAGGCCGGGGCGCGGCCAGCGGGTCTTGTAGAGCCGGCCGCTGCCCGAGGCGGTGATCCAGGCGTCGCGCATGTCCTCGCCGCCGAAGCAGATGTTGGTGACGATCACCTCGCCGGGGATCCTCACATGCTCGTGCGAGCCGTCGGGGTCGATCACCGTGATCCCGCCGTCGGGCCCGCCCGCCACGCAGACCTTGCCGCCGGCTTCGACCGCGAGGCTGTCGATCATCTGATGGCCGGGCAGGGTGGTGATCAGTCGGCCGGGCGCCCAGGGGACCGGGGCGGGGGCGACCTGGCCCGGGCCTTCGATCTCCATGGCCCAGAGGCGGCCGGTGTGGGTCTCCGCGACATAGAGGGTGCGGGCGTCCGGCGACAGGCCGACGCCGTTGGGGCCGATCATGCCGCCGCGGACGCGGGTGATGGCCGAGCCGTCGATCCGCGCATGGAGCAGGTAGCCGCGGTCGAAGCTCCAGTCGTCCGACTTGCCGAGGTCGGTGAACCAGAAGCCGCCATCGGCGTCGAAGACGATGTCGTTGGGCCCACGCAGGGGCCGGCCTTCGCAGGCCTCGTAGAGCGTGGTGACCGCGCCGGTCGCCAGATCGACCCGCTGGATCGAGCCGCTCCGATAGTCGGCCGGCGCGTGACCCGGCACGGCCAGGTCCGGCGTCGCGTCCATGAAGGTCAGGCCGCCGTTGTTGCAGACATAGACCGCGCCGTCCGGGCCGATGGCCGCCCCGTTCGGCCCTCCGCCGAGCTCGGCCACCACGGTCTTGGCGCCGTCGGGCATGACGCGGGTCAGGCGTCCGCTGCGGATCTCGACCACCAGCAGCGAGCCGTCGGACAGCAGGACAGGTCCCTCGGGAAAGGCGAGGCCATCGGTGACGAGGTCGAATTGCATGTCGGGGCTCCTGTGGCCAGGAGCCTAGGCGGGGTGTCTCATATCGTCAATTAGACTGACAAATTGACGCCGACGCCGCGCAGCACGGTCGCGACCAGATCGCCGATGAAGTCGTCCATCTTGGCGAGCATGGCGCCACGAAGACTGGCAGGCGTCGTCCCGACGTGATTGGTCACCGCGCCGACCACGAGGTCCATCACCAGCCCTGGATTGACCGAGTCCGGCAATTCGCCCCGCTGGATGGCCCGGCGCACGATGGCCCGGCCCTGGCGGACGGCGGCCTCCGCATAGGGCGCGGTGGCCTCGCGTATGCCGGGATGGTTCGCCCGGTCGACGGTCATCCATCGCGAGGCGCCGGCGTGGGGGCCGGTGAGCACGCCGAAGATCTGGCGGGCGAGGGCGGTGAGGTCGCTCTTCAGGGATCCGGTGTCGAAGCGCTGGGGGGTCAGCCAGCGCGCCTCCAGGGTCTGGCGCAGCAGGTCCGGGCGCGTCGGCCAGCGGCTGTAGAGGCCCGCCTTGCCCACGCCGGCGCGCCGCGCCACCGCCTCGAACGAGAACCCCGCCCAGCCGGTCTCGGCATAGAGGGCGATGGCGGCGTCGAAGACCCGGTCCTCGAGGCCGGGATCGCGGGGCCGGCCGCGGGTGACGCTTGCCTGTCCCTGGGTCATGCGTCTATTTCTAGACGGATACCGTCCGATATTCAATCCGACATTCAGGGAGAGCCGGCCTTGGCCACACTGACGCTCGAGGAGCGGACCCAACTCCAGGATGCCGTGATCCGCCTCCTGGCCGACCACGGCGCCGAGGCCGACGTGCGCCGGACCATGGAGACCGCGGCCGGCTACGATCCGGCCCTCTGGTCCCAGCTGGGCGAGATGGGCGTCACCGGCCTGGTCGTCGACGAGGCCTATGGCGGCGCGGGGGCGGGGCCCCTGGAACTGGAAGCGGTGATGGAGGCGGCGGGCGCCGCCCTGCTGTGCTCGCCCCTGCTGGGCTCCAGCGTCCTGGCCGCCGAACTCCTTCAACAACTGCCTGAAGTCGACGCCAAGACCCGGTTGCTGCCCGGGCTCGCGGCCGGGACCACGATCGCCGCCGCCGCCCTGACCGGCGACGCCGGGTCGTGGGCCGAGGACGGCGTGGCGGTGACGGCCTCCGGCGACAAGCTCTCCGGCGTCGCGAGCTATGTGATTCACGGCCAGAACGCCGACGTGCTGCTGGTCCTGGCCCGCGCGGGCGACGATCTCGCCGTCTTCGAGGTCGACCCGCAGGCGACCGGCGTCACGATCTCGGCCCTGCCGACCTTCGACCACACCCTGCGGCTGGCGCGGATCGTCTTCGACGGCGCGCCGGGCCGGCGCCTCGCGGGCGCGGCCTGGCCGGCGGTGCGGGCGGCGCTGGACCTGGCCCTGGTCGGTCTGGCCGGCGAGCAGGCCGGCGGCTCGCGCCGCGTGCTCGACTTCACCATCGACTACGCCAGGAACCGCTACCAGTTCGGCCGCGCCATCGGCTCGTTCCAGGCGGTCAAGCACATGGCCGCCGACCTCCTGGTCGAAACCGAGAGCGCGATCTCGGCCGCCCGCAACGCCGCGGCCAAACTGGCCGGCGGGACCGCCGACGCCGAGGCGGCGATCAGCCTGGCCGCCTTCGCCTGCGCCGACGCCTTCGCCAAGACCACGGCCGACGCGGTCCAGATGCATGGCGGCATCGCCTTCACCTGGGCCCATCCGGCCCACCTCTACCTGCGCCGCGCCCGCGCCGACGCCCAGCTGTTCGGGACGTCCGACGTCCACCGCGAACGCTTCCTGCAAGCCCTGGGAGCCTGACCATGGCCGATACCGACACCGCTCTGCGCGACGAGGTCCGCGCCTGGCTCGCCGACAACTGGAAGGGCCTGCCGAAGCCCAAGACCGGGCCGGGCGGCGCCGGCTGGGGCGCGAGCCCCGAGCAGAAGGCCTGGACCGCCAAGGTGGTCGAGGCCGGCTGGGCCGCGCCGCGCTGGCCGAAGCAATGGGGCGGCCGCGAACTGCCGGACGCCCAGGCCCGCGTCATCGAGCGCGAGTTCGCCGCCATCGGCGCGCCGGGCACGGGCCAGGACCGCACCAACCTCTGGGCCAACACCCTGCTGGCCTGCGGCACCGAAGCCCTGAAGCAGAAGCTGGTCTTCCCCCTGCTCAAGCAGGAGGTGAACATGTGCCTGCTCTATTCCGAACCGGGCGCCGGGTCGGACCTGGCGGGCATCCGCACCAGGGCCGAGAAGGTCGGAGACCATTTCGTCGTCCAGGGCCAGAAGGTGTGGACCTCGGGCGCGGCCACCGCCGACTACGGCATGCTGATCGCCCGCACCGACTGGGACGTTCCGAAGCACGCCGGCATCAGCTTCTTCTTCCTGCCGATGAAACAGCCGGGCGTCGAGGTGCGGCCGCTGCGCCAGATCACCGACGAGAGCCACTTCAACGAGGTGTTCATCACCGACGCCGTCGTGCCGGCCGAAAACCTGTTGAAGAACCTCGGCGAGGGCTGGGGCGTGCTGCAGACCGCGCTCGCCTATGAGCGCTCCGTGATGGGGGAGGGCGCGCGGGGCGCCCGCAGCGGCGCGCCGGAATCGCGCACCGAGGAGCCGCTGATCGCGCTCGCTCGCGAGGCCGGCCGCCTCGGCGATCCGCTGCTGCGCCAGGACCTCGCCCAGGTGATCGCCTACAAGCGCCTGAACGCCCTGAACACCGCCCGCGCCAAGGCCGACCTCGCCCAGGGCTCGTCATCGCCGGTGATGAGCCTCGGCAAG
>CAMFHW010000156.1 GCA_945952175.1 uncultured Phenylobacterium sp.
CGACTTGGCGGACGCGGACATGAAAAAGGCCCCGCCTCGCGGCGGGGCCTTCTCGGTATCGAGGGTCGTCGGCGTCAGTTGAAGACGATGACGGAGCGGGCCAGGCCGCCCTTCTTCATGTCGGCGAAGCCCTCGTTGACCTCTTCCAGCTTGATGCGCTGGGAGATCATCTCGTCGAGCTTCAGCTTGCCGGCCAGGTACATGTCGACCAGGCGCGGCATGTCGACCGGGAAGCGGTTCGAGCCCATCAGCGAGCCCTGCAGCTTCTTTTCGCCCAGGAAGGCGGCGCCCGGCAGGGTGATGTTCTGGCCGAGCGGGATCATGCCGATGACGTTGGCGGTGCCGCCGCGGCGCAGCATCATGAAGGCCTGCTCGGCGGTCTTGCTGAGGCCGATGGCCTCGAACGAGTGGTGCACGCCGCCCTTGGTCATTTCGAGCACTTCCTTGACCGCGTCGGTCTGGGAGGCGTCGATGAAGTCGGTCGCGCCGAACTCCTTGGCCAGGTTGGACTTGGACGCGACGGTGTCGATGGCGATGATCCGGCCGGCGCCGGCGATCGCCGCGCCATTGACCGCGGCCAGGCCCACGCCGCCGAGGCCGATGACGGCCACGGTGTCGCCCGGGCGGACGGACGAGGTGTGGATGGCGGCGCCCACGCCGGTCATCACCGAGCAGCCGATCAGGGCGGCGCGGTCGAGCGGCATATCCTTGCGGATCGCGACGCAGGCATGCTCGTGGATCAGCATCTGCTCGGCGAAGGACGACAGGTTCAGGTATTGCTGCATCGGGCCGTTGGCGGCCGACAGGCGCGGCTCGTCCTCCTGGCCGCGCTTGGTCTCGGGCGAGACGCAGAGCGACAGGTGGCCGGTCAGGCAGTGCTCGCAGTGGCCGCAGAAGGCCGACAGGCAGGTGATCACGTGGTCGCCCGGCTTCACGGTGCGGACTTCCGAACCCACGGCTTCCACGACGCCGGCGCTCTCATGGCCCAGAACCGCCGGCAGGACGGTCGGGTAGGAGCCTTCCATGAAGTGGAGGTCGGAGTGGCAGAGGCCGGCCGCCGCGGTGCGGATCAGGACCTCGTGCGGGCCGGGCTTGTTGATCTGGACGTTTTCGATCTGAAGCGGCTTGCCCACTTCGCGCAGAACGGCGGCCTTCATGACACGTTTCCCCTTGGCGACTGGCCCGCTTGGCGGGCGGTTTCTCGAAGCCAGGGTACGTCGACCGGCTTCCGCAGGTCCAAGCTTATCGCCGTTCAGGTGGCGCGCGCCAAGGGGTTTTCAGACCCCGGACGGGGATTCCCGGCCCGCGGGGCGGGCCGGGCTTGGCGGCCTATTGCGGACCCCAGATGTCGGCCTTGGTCTGGCTCGAGACCAGCGAGCCGCCGGACAACGACAGGCTGGAGGCCGGAACGGTCTTGGTCTTCCCGTTGGCCTTGAGCGTGACCATGGTGTCGCCGCCCGAGCCCTTGCCGACCTTGCTGATCGTGCCGATCGCGGCGCCGGCGGAATCGCTGACCGAGGCGCCGACCTTCAGGTCGGTTGCGGTGGCGGCGGTGTTGGCGGCCGTGCCGGTCTCGGCGGTGGCCGAGGCCTTGGCCGGGTCCGACGCCGGCGCGGCGCTGGAGGTCATAGCCGGGTCCGAGGCGGGCGGCGTGGTCTGGGCGAGCACGGGGCTCGCGGCGAAGGCCACGACGGCGCAGGCGGCCAAAAGCTTGATCTTCATCTGGGGTCGTCTCCTGGTGGCCCCACCCTGGCAGGCACAACCCGGTGAAACCCTGGCTTGTTCCCGAGCCTAGGCTGCAGCCGTCGCGGAGGCCTTGGGCGCGCCGAAGCGGACCCAGGCGGGCAGCCGCCACTGGAACGCCGGCCTGGTCGGAATGCAGGCCTCGATGGCGTCGATCAGAACGTCCGTCGGGCCGTCGTTCAGGAAGTGATCGGCGCCCTGCACCGGCACAAAGCGCATCGGGCGGCGCGTGCGCGTCTCGGACGCCAGCTTCTCGGCCGGCTCGGTGGGCGCGAAAGCGTGCGTGTGGCCGTGGAGCAGGTGGATCGGCACGGTCACCCGGCGAAGGGCGGCGTGCAGCAGGTCGAGCTGGCGGGCCTGCTCGGTGACCTCCAGGACGGCGTGGCGAACATCGCGCGGGATCACCTTCAGCATCCGCGCGCCCATGCCCAGCAGCCATTTCGCCGTCGGGCCGGGCTCGCCGTAATAGCCGGACAGCAGCATCAGCCCGCCGACCTTGCCGGGCTTGGCCTCGGCGGCCATCAGGCTGGCGATCGCCGCGCCGTAGGACTGGCCGACCAGCAGGATCTTCTGGCCAGGCTTGGTCTCCAGCAAGGGCATGAGGGCGCGGGCCTGCAGGCGGATGTCGCCGATATATTCGATGGGCTCGGAGCCGGCATAGCCGGGGCGGTCGACCACCACCATCTCCCGGTCCTGCGGCAGGGCGGCCATAACCGGCGCCCAGTATTCCGCCCAGGACGGCGCGCCGGTGACGACGACGATCTTCCAAGGGGCCGGCTTGTCCCGCGGGCTCTCGATGGCCGAGAGCTTCCAGCCCAGACCGCCGCCGGCGTTGAAGGTGATGCGGCGCACCAGAGTGTCCGGATAGTCGACCGAGGTGGGCATGTGTTCGGTGCGGCCCGTCGCGGCGCTTTCCAGCACCGCCCAGCCGATCTCCAGAACACCCTTGGGCCGATGACGCGCCACGCTGCGTACCTCCTCGCCAGACACCCTACACCTGGGAGATGAACGCGATCCTGCAAGCCTGGTTCGGGCTCGTTCAGACTTCCGGCAGACTTCAGGCGGGCTGTGTGGCGAGCTGGTCACGCAGTTCGCGCTTCAGCACCTTGCCGGTGGGCCCGATGGGAAGCGCTTCGACGATGCGCACCTCGTCCGGCGTCCACCACTTGGCCACCCGCTCGGCGACATGGGCCTTGAGGACCTCGGGCTCCGCCGACTGGCCGGGGCGCAGCACCACGAGCAGCAGGGGCCGCTCGTCCCACTTCGGGTGCGGCACGCCGATGGCGGCGGCCATGGCGACCGCCGGGTGCGAACAGACCGCGTCCTCCAGGTCGAGGGTGGAGATCCACTCGCCGCCGGACTTGATCACGTCCTTGGCCCGGTCCGTCAGACGCAGATAGCCCTCGGCGTCGAGGGTGGCGATGTCGCCGGTGTCGAACCAGCCGTCGTCGGAGAAGGCGGCCGCGCCGTCGTTCTTGAAGTAGGCCGAGGAGACCCAGGGCCCGCGGACCTGCAGCTGGCCGGCGCTGGCGCCATCGTGCGGCAGGCGCTGTCCCTCCTCGCCGATGATCCGCAGGTCGACGCCCCAGAGGCCCCTGCCCTGCTTCATCTTGCGGGCGGTCGATTGGGCCGGGTCCTCGCCGGCGTGCTCCGGCAGGGGCGTGTTGATCACGCCCATCGGGCTGGTCTCGGTCATGCCCCAGATCTGGCGGACGGTGGCGCCCATCTGGGCCTCCACCCGGTCGATCAGCGAGGCGGTCGGGGCCGAGCCGCCGATGGCCACGGTGCGCACGTGGAGCTGGCCGCCAGTCTTGTCGAGATGGTCGAGCACGCCGATCCAGATGGTCGGAACGCCGAGCACGAAGCTCGCCCCCTCGGCCTGGGCCAGCTCGCAGATCGAAGGCCCGTCGAGCTGGCGGCCGGGCAGGATCAGCTTGGCCCCGACCATGGGCGCCCCATAGGGCGTGCACCAGGCGTTGGCGTGATACATCTGGGCGCAGGGCAGGACGGCGTCGCGGGCGCCGAGGTCGAAGCAGTCCGGCTGCACCATGGCCATGGCGTGCAGCACGGTGGCGCGGTGCGAATAGAGCACGCCCTTCGGGTTGCCGGTGGTGCCCGAGGTGTAGCAGAGGCCCGAGGCTTGGCGCTCGTCGACCTCCGGCCAGACGAAGTCGGGCGTCTGGGCCTCGATGAGCTCCTCATAGACCAGGGTTCCGGCGGGGGCGGCGGCCGGCCGGTGCTCGCGATCGGTGAGCGAGACCAGGGTCTTCACCGTCTTCATCTGCGGCGCGATCTCGGCCACCAGGTCGCCGAAGGTCAGGTCGAAGAACAGCACCGTGTCCTCGGCGTGGTTGGCGACCCAGGCGATCTGGTCCGGATGCAGGCGCGGATTGATGGTGTGCAGCACGGCCCCGACGCCGCTCACCGCGTAATAGAGCTCGAAGTGGCGATGGGTGGACCAGGCCAGGGTCGCGACCCGGTCGCCCGGTTTCACGCCGAGGTCGATCAGGGCCTTGGCCATCTGCTTGGCCCGGGCCAGGGCGTCGACATAGGTGTAGCGGAAGATCGGCCCCTCGACCGAGCGCGAGACGACCTCGCGGTGGGGATGATAGGCGGCCGCGTATTCGAGGATCGAGGGCAGGCTCAGCGCGCGATCCATCATCAGGCCCAGCATGCGGCGCCTCCTCCTTATCGTTGTTCAGTCAAACTAAAGCGGGCCGGGAAGACGCGCCAGGGGCCGGCTTGCGCCCGCCGCCCATGGCCCGCACAGTCGCAGGGCTATGTCCGACCTCCCTCAGACGGCGGCCATGATCGAGCGCGGCTTCGTCCAGGCGGGCTGCGACGGGAGCCTGCACGCCGTCGACCTGGCGACCGGGGCGAGCTTCGGCCTCAGACCCGACCTGCCGGTGGTGATGGCCTCGGTGTTCAAGCCGCTGGTGGCGCTGGAGTTCTACGCCCAGGCCCAGGCCGGACTGCTGGACCCTGCCGAGATGGCGGACCTGATCCCCGCCCAGGCGACGCCCGGCCCCGTGGGCTTGTCGAACTTCCAGGACCCGGCGCGGCTGTCGCTGCGCGACCTCGCCCGCATGATGCTGACGCTCAGCGACAATGCGGCCACCGACGTGCTGATCCGGCGGGTGGGGCTGGATCG
Source organism: uncultured Phenylobacterium sp. (assembly GCA_945952175.1). Classification (GTDB taxonomy): domain Bacteria; phylum Pseudomonadota; class Alphaproteobacteria; order Caulobacterales; family Caulobacteraceae; genus Phenylobacterium. The sequence continues at coordinate 4,895 of CAMFHW010000156.1, forward strand.
GGTGAACGCCCGCGCCAAGGCCTGCGGCTGCCGGGCGACCGTGCTGGAGAGCGATCTTTCGACCATGCTGGACGGGGTGGCGGCGGAGTTGGGCTTTTCCAGCTACGGCCAGCTTCTGGAGGCCCAGGCCGGACGGCTGGGCGAGGAGGCCCAGACCCGCGGCCTCGACCCGCTCAGGCTCGACCGGGTCGGCGCGCTCGAGGCGGCGCGGGCCTCGCGCACCACGGCGCGCGACATGACCGGCTTCCTGGCCTCGGTCTGGAACGACACCGGCGCCGACGCCGAATCCTGCCGCGCGCTGCGCCAGATGATGAGCCAGCAGGTGACGCGGCGCCTGGAGCCGGCCGTCCCCGACGACGGCGGCCTCGCGGCCAAGAGCGGCAGGCTGTTCGGGCGGGTGCGCAACGAGATCGGGGTAATCACCTGGCCCGACGGGCGACGCTACGCGCTGGCCATCTTCACCCGCGCGCGGCGTCCGTTCGAGGGCGCGGCGGCGATCAACGCCCAGATCGGCGAAGCGGCGCGGCTGGCGATCGGGGCGCTGCGGGGGTGAGCGGGTATCTCCGCCCTTGCGCTCGATTAGGTTCGGGACGCACCCTTCACGAGTATTGCGGCGGGAGGCGCGCGTGCGAAGTGTTCTTTTCTGCGGTCTGTTGGCGCTTAGCGCCTGCCAGCCGCCGGATTGGCGGGCTCAGGCCATTGCCGCCGCCGAGGCAAAGGTGAAGGCGGAGGTCGGCGATCCGGCCGCTCAATTCCTGAATGTTCAATTCATCGGGGATCAGAAGACCGGCCAGACCTGCGGCGCGATCCAGGCGGCAAGCCGCCCAATGGAACGGTTCATCGTCTATATCGACGGGACGGCGGGTCCCTATGTCGAGGGCGCCGACCCGGAGCACCTGAGCTCCGAGACCTTCTACGCGGCTTGGGAAAACGACTGCCTGGCCGAAGGCTACATCCGCTAGGGCGCCGCCGTCGGGTCAGGCCGCCATCCGGGCCTTGAACACGCCGTCGGGCAGGCGGGGCGCGCGGGAGGGGTGGACGAAGAAGTAGTCTTTCCACGGCACGCCCGGCAGGACCGTGGTGCGCTCCTCCAGCCGGTCGCCGTTGAGGGCGAACATGCGGTAGCCGCGGGAGCGGAACAGCTCGACCACCTCGTCGGCCGAGCCGCCGAAGCGTTCGGCCAGCATGGCTGGGTGGATCTCGATCAGGACGTGGGGGTTGTCGCGGTCGATGACGCCGACCGCGCCCTTGAGCGCCTTCTGCTCGGCGCCTTCGATGTCCATGCGGATGAAGTCGACGCGGCCGACATTGTGCTTGCTGCAATAGTCGTCGAGCGTGACCACCGGCGTCGGCTGCAACTCGACCCCGGCGTCGTCGAGGTCGGGGCGCACCTTGCCCTCCGGCGGGGTCTCGGCGACGAAGGCGTAGGCGCGGCCCATGCGGCCGGAGGTCTTCTTGGGGGTGACCAGCAGGAGCTCGCCCGGCATGTCGGACACCGCGGCGTGGACGGGGGTGACCTGGCGGCCGATGCCGTGCCAGGCCAGGCAGGTCTTCAGCACCTCGAAGGTGAAGGCCGAGGGTTCGAAGGCGTAGATCCGCGCGTCCGGCGCGACCTGGGTCATGACGTAGGAATGGCGGCCGTCGCTGGCGCCCACGTGCAGGCACACCGGCGCGCCCGACAAGAGGTCGGCGAGATAGGGCGTCTCAGGCTCGTGCTTGGCCCATCTCATATTGCGCCGCCAAGCGCGGAAGGCGTGCCCGAGCACGCGAAGGGAAGGCATGTACAGTATCCTTTGGCGCCTACGCTTTACGCCGCGTCGCGCGTCACAGTCATCATGTAGTTGATGTCGCTGTCCGAGGAGCGGACCCAGCGATCCCGCAGCGGGTCATAGGCGACCCCGAAGGGCCCGTCGACCGCGAGCGGCTCGCCGGACAAAAAGCCGCGCAACTCGGTCGGCGTGAGGAACTTGTTCCAGTCGTGGGTTCCGGCGGGCACCCAACGCAGGATGTATTCGGCCCCGACCTTGGCGAGCGCCAGGGCCTTGAGCGTGCGGTTGAGGGTGGCGACGATCATCAGCCCGCCCGGCGCCAGGAGCCGGCCGCAGGTGCGCAGATAGTCGCCCGGATCGGCCACGTGCTCGATCACCTCCATGTTGAGGATGATGTCGAAAAGCGGCTCGCCGGCCGCCTCCAGGGCCTCTGCGGTGGAGGCGCGGTAGTCGATGGCCAGCCCCTGCTCGGCGGCGTGGGCGCTGGCGGTGCCGATGTTGCGCTCGGAGGCGTCGACCCCGGTGACCGAGAAGCCCAGCCGGCTCATCGGCTCGCAGAGCAGGCCGCCGCCGCAGCCGATGTCGAGGAGGCGCAGGCCCTCGAACGGACGCCGCGCCGAGGGATCGCGGCCGAACCGCGCCAGGGCCTGCTCGCGGATGAAGGCCAGGCGGATCGGGTTGAACTTGTGCAGCGGGGCGAATTTGCCCTTCGGATCCCACCACTCGGCGGCGATGCGGGAAAATCTTTCGACTTCGGCCGGGTCGATGCTGGAAACGGCGCTCATGGGCCTCCTTTTAGCCGCACCTGCGAAGAAGGCGAAGGCCAAGCGTTGCCCCGCCGGTCCGCCCTCGCTATTAGGCGCCCTTCCCCTCCCCTCATCGAGGAGCTAGCGACCACGCCCATGTCCCGGCTGGTGATGAAATTCGGCGGCACTTCGGTGGCCGACCTGGAGCGCATCCGGCGCGTGGGCCGGCTCGTGGCGGCCGAGGTCGCGGCGGGCCACAAGGTGGCCGTGGTGGTCTCGGCCATGGCCGGCAAGACCAACGAACTGGTCGCCTGGACCGACGGGTCCGGCGCGGCGGCCCAGGGCCTGACGCCCTCGGACGACGAGTACGACGTGGTGGTGGCCTCCGGCGAGCAGGTGACCGCCGGCCTCCTGGCCATGACCCTGCGCAACATGGGCCTGGCGGCCCGCTCGTGGATGGGCTGGCAGATCCCGATCATCGCCGACGACGCCCACGGCCGCGCGCGCATCGACGACATTCCGCCGGACGCGCTGGGCGCCGCCATGGACAAGGGCGAGGTGGCGGTGATCGCCGGCTTCCAGGGCGTGACCCGCGACGGGCGCATCGCCACCCTGGGCCGCGGCGGCTCGGACACCAGCGCGGTGGCCATCGCCGCCGCCGTGAAGGCGATCCGCTGCGACATCTACACCGACGTCGACGGCGTCTACACCACCGACCCGCGGATCGAGCAGAAGGCCAGGAAGCTCGGCAAGATCTCCTACGAGGAGATGCTGGAGATGGCCTCGCTGGGCGCCAAGGTGCTGCAGACCCGCTCGGTCGAGCTCGCCATGGCCCAGAACGTGCCGGTGCGGGTGCTGTCCAGTTTTGTCGAGCCCGGCGAAGCGCCCGGCCAGGGCACCATCGTGTGCGACGAGGAAGAGATCATGGAAAAGCGGATCGTCAGCGGGGTCGCCTACAGCCGCGACGAGGCGAAGATCAGCCTCTGTCTCTTATACACATCTGACGCTGCCGACGACTCCTTACGTGTA
>CAMFHW010000157.1 GCA_945952175.1 uncultured Phenylobacterium sp.
GTGTTGGTGGCCAGGATCGCGCCCGGCTTACAGATCGCGTCGAGCTTGGTGAAGATGTCCTTCTTGATGTCCATCCGCTCGAACACCGCCTCGATCACCAGGTCGACGTCGGCCAGGGCGTTCATGTCCATCGAGCCGGTGATCAGGCCGGTCCGCTGCTCGACCTGCTGGGCGGTGATGCCGCCGCGCGAGGCGGTGCGCTCGTAGTTCGCCTTGATGACGCCCAGGCCGCGGGTCAGCGCCGCTTCCTGCACCTCGACGATCACCACCGGAATGCCGACATTGGCGAAGTTCATCGCGATGCCGCCGCCCATGGTGCCGGCGCCGATGATGCCGACCTTCTTGATCGGGATCAGCGGGGTGTCGTCCGGAACGTCCGGGATCTTGTTGGCCTGGCGCTCGGCGAAGAACGAGTAGCGCTGGGCCGCCGATTCCGAGCTCGACATGACTTCGCCGAACAGCTTGCGCTCGACGGCCAGGCCTTCCTCGAACGGAAGGTTCACCGCCGCCTCGATGCACTTGATGTTGGCTTCCGGGGCCTTGAAGCCGCGGAACTTGCGGGCGTTGGCCTTGCGGAAGTTCTCGAAGATCTCCGGATGGCCGCGGGCAGCCTCGACCTTGGTGTTGTTGTCGCGGACCTTCACCAGGGGCTTGTTCTCGGCGACCAGCTTGCGGGCAAAGGCGATCGCCTGATCCTTCAGCTTGCCTTCCTCGACCAGCTCGTCGACCAGGCCCATCTCCAGGGCTTCCTTGGCGGGGGCGTGACGGCCGGAGGTCATCATCTCCAGGGCCTTCTCGACGCCGGCCACACGGGGCAGGCGCTGGGTGCCGCCGGCGCCCGGCAGGAGGCCGAGGTTCACTTCCGGCAGGCCGAGCCGCGCCGAGGGGACCGCCACGCGGTAGTGGGCGCAGAGCGCCACTTCCAGGCCGCCGCCGAGCGCCGTGCCGTGGATCGCGGCGACCACCGGCTTCGGCGAGTTCTCCATCATGGTCTGGACGTCGAATAGCGAGGCGCCGGCCATGGCGCCGCCGAACTCGGTGATGTCCGCGCCGGCGATGAAGGTGCGGCCGTCGCAGATCAGCACGATGGCCTTGGCGGCCGGGTCGTCGATCGCGGCCTTGAAGCCGTCGTAGAGGCCCTGGCGGACATTGGCCGACAGCGCGTTCACCGGCGGCGAATGGAGGGTGATGACGGCGACGTCGCCGTCGAGCGTCAGGTCGGTCACCGGGTTGATGGCGGTCATTATGGCGTCCTCGACATAGGGATAAAGAGCCGCTTCTCGGGTGGGCGGCCTGATGGATTCAAACGGTTGTTTATACGCCGTACGGCAGTGGAGCGAGTCAAGAATTCATTGGGTTTGCGGCCGGCCGAAGGCGGTCTAAACCCACCTGATCGCCTACAATATCGCAACGGAAAAAGGGAGCTCGGGATGGCTTTGGATCTGTTCTCGCTGAAGGGCCGGGTGGCCCTGGTCACCGGCGGCTCGCGCGGCATCGGCAAGATGATCGCCGAGGGTTTCCTCGAGCAGGGCGCCAAGGTCTACATCTCCTCGCGCAAGGCCGGCGTCTGCGACGAGGTCGCCGCCGAGCTCTCCAAGGACGGCAAGGAATGCATCTCCCTGCCGCAGGACGTCTCGACCCTCGAAGGCGTCCAGATGCTGGCCAAGCGCCTGACGGCGCTGGAGCCCAAGCTCGACATCCTGGTCAACAACGCCGGCGCCGCCTGGGGCGCGCCCTTCGACGAGTTCCCCGAGAGCGGCTGGGACAAGGTGATGAACCTGAACCTCAAGTCGCCCTTCTTCCTGACCCAGGCCCTGCACCCGGCGCTGAAGGCCGCCGCCAGCCGCGACCATCCGGCCAAGGTGATCAACATCGCCTCGATCGACGGCATCCGGCTGAACCCGCAGGACACCTTCAGCTACCACGCCTCGAAGTCGGGCCTGATCTACCTGACCCGCCGGATGGCGGCGACCCTGATCGAGGACGCCATCAACGTCACCGCCATCGCGCCGGGCGCCTTCGCCTCGGAGATGAACCGCGTGGCCCGCGACCAGGGCGACCAGATCGCCAAGCGCATCCCCTCGCGCCGTATCGGCCGCGACGAGGACATGGCGGCGGCGGCCATCTACCTGGCCAGCCGGGCGGGCGACTATGTGGTCGGCGAGACGATCGCCGTCGACGGCGGCGTGGCCCTGGCGAGTCTCGGCGGTCTGTGACGTCATGCTTATGGCGTGATTTGCCTTAAGACCTGAGGCCCGACCCCCACGGAGCCCCGTTGAGCGAGACCGATCCTCAGACGCCCCAGCGCCGGACCCGCCGATGGCGGCCGGTGCTGGCCGTCGTCCTACTGGCCGGCGCGGCGAGCGCCGCCACCCTCTACGCCGCGCGCAGGACCATCGCGCGCGAGGCGCTGGTCGGCTGGCTGCACGGCCAGGGGATCGAATCCGAAGTCGCCTTCCAGGCCTTCGACGCCAACGGCTTTTCCGGCTCCCTGCGGATCGGCCCGGCGGCCCATCCCGACCTCACCGCCGAAGTCGCCGAGATCCATTACGATCTCCTCGGCTTCTGGAACGGCCAGCCGTTCGGGGCTCGGGTCACCAAGGTGCGCCTGCTGAACCCGACGGTGCACGGCCGCTGGCATGCCGGCCGCCTCAGCCTTGGCTCGCTGGACCCGCTGATCGAGAAGGCCCGCAAGCAGCCGCCCCGCAAGGACAAGACCCAGCCGAAGATCGAGGTCGACGGGGCCACACTCACCCTCGACACCGACTACGGCCCGCTGCAGGCCCAGGCCGACCTGCGGGTCAATGACGGCCGGCTGCAGCGGCTCGACGCGCGGCTGGCCCCGGCCAAGCTCGCCGGCAAAGACCTGCAGGCCCGGATCGGCGCCAGCGAACTGCACGTCGTGGCCTTCGGCGATCGCCTGGCCATCGCCGCGGCGGCTGAGCTCGATCAGGCCCGGGCGGCCGGCGCCAGCCTGGACGGCGCGGCCTTGAAACTCTCCGCCCAGGCGCCCTATCCGGACTTCGCCAAGCGCTCGGGGGCCGGCGCGGTCACGGTGAGCCTCTCCGTCGACGCCAAGGCCGCCGCGCTCGGGCCTCGGAAGGCCAGCGGCCTCCATCAGACCCTCAGCTTCACCGGCGCGGCCTCGGGCTGGGCGACCGACCTCGCCCTGAAGGGCGCGACCGACCTGACGCTCTCGGCCGAGCAGGCGGACTTCGGCGCAGGCCAGGCGCGGGGCGTCCAGTTCCGCGCCCAGTCGCAGGACTTCGCCTGGGCGCGCGCCGGCGGCGACCGGGTCTCCGGGAACGTCCGGCTGACCGGCGGCGCGGACCGTCTGGCCGCGGGCTCCGACCTCACCCTGACCCGCATCGCCGGCGTCTTCCAGGGCCCGGTCGAGGCGGCCGCCAAGGCCTGGAGCCTCGACCTGACCGGCGGCGCATCGGCTCACGGTGGCTGGACCGGGATGGGCCCCGCGCGGCCCGGCGACCTGCCGGGCGACGTCGCCCTGAAGCGGGCTCTGGCCGCCTTCCTGTTCGATGCGCCGCGGCTGAACCTCAAGGCCTCGAACAGGACGCTGGTGATAAGCCTGATCTCGCCGGCGCGGCTCACCCCGGACAGCGGCGGCCAGGCCCAGCTGCTGGCGGCGAACGGCCCGCTCTACGCCGACGGCAAAGGCGCCTTCCGCCTGACCACCACCGGCGGCGGCCTGCCCGCCGCCGAACTCACCGTCGCCAGCTATGTGGCCGGCGCAAGCGGGGTGCGCGGCCGGGCGCGGCTGGGCGCCAAGGGCTCGCTCGGTCCGGTGATCGATGGCGACCTCGATCTGGACGGCAGCTTCCGACTGGCCGGCGGGACGCTCGAGGTCATGGCCAAGGGCTGCGTCCCGATCGCCGCCGCCCGCCTGGAGCTTGGTGTCAACGACGTCGAGACGATCAAGGGCCAGGCCTGCCCGGCCGCCGGCCCGCTCTTCACCCTCGGAGGCGGCGGCTGGCGGATCCATGGTGAGGTCAAGGACCTGGCCGCGAACGTTCCATTCCTGGAGACCCACATCACCCAGGCGCAGGGCCCGATCGATCTGGCGGCCAGACGCGGCGACCTGAGCCTGACCGCCGATGTCCGCAGCGCGCGCCTGGAAGACACCGCCAGGCCGCTGCGCTTCCGCCCGCTGGCGGCGCGCGGCACGGCGAGGCTGGCGAACCAGGTCTGGCGGGGGGCATTCGCCCTGACCGACCCGGCGGGCCATCCGCTCGCCAAGGCCGAACTCGACCACGACGGCCGTTCGGGCAAGGGTGGCGTCCGGATCGACACCGGCGAGCTGGTCTTCGCCCAGGGCGGGCTGCAGCCGGCGGCGCTGTCGCCGCTCGCCGCCATGATCGCCTCCCCCGCCAACGGCCGCGCGAGGTTCCAGGGCGAGATCGACTGGACCGCCAAGGACTCGACCAGCCATGGCGTGCTCGAGGTGCCAGGCCTCGACTTCCAGGGCCCGACGGGTCCGGTGAAGGGCCTGACCGGCCAGGTGGTGCTGACCAGCCTCGTCCCCCTGCGCGCCGCGCCGGGCCAGACCCTGCGGGCCGCCAGCGTCGCCGGCATGGCGCCCATGACCTCGGCCGAGCTGAAGTTCGGCCTCGACCACGAGGCGATCCAGGTCGAGGGCGCGACCTTCGGCATGGGCGGCGGCGAGGTGCGCCTGAAGCCGTTCGAGATCCCGTTCGCGGCGGGCGGAGCCTGGAACGCCGAGGTCGAATTCGACGGGGTCCAACTCTCCGATATCGTCAAGGCCTCGCCCTTCGCCGACCGCATGGAGCTGCAAGCCAAGGTCAGCGGCCGCGTGCCCTTCGCCGTGACGCCGGCCGGGGTGCGGGTGAGCAAGGGCGAGTTCCACGCCATCACGCCCGGCCGTATCTCGATCCGCCGCGAGGCGCTCAGCCAGGTCTCTTCGGTCGGCGGGACGCCGCAGCCGCAGGGCGCCCCTGCCGCCCCGGAGCCGGTCGATCCCTATTCCGACCTCGCCTACCAGGCCATGGAGCATCTGGCCTTCACCGAGCTGTCGGCCGAGGTGGCGAGCCAGGACGGCGGACGGCTGGGCGTGCTGTTCCACATCAAGGGCGAGCATGCGCCGCCCACCAAGCAGACCATCCAGCTCACCTGGGGCGAGGTGCTGCGCCGGCGCATCGACCGCGTGGTGCCCCTGCCGTCCGGCACCAAGGTCGATCTGACCCTGGACACCTCGGTCAATCTGGATCAGCTCTTGGCCGACCTCGCCGATTATCAGCGACTGCACGGTTCAGGCCCCGTTCAGCCGTGAAGGTCGAGCCTGCGCACCATGAACCGGAGAGCCCCCTGATGATCGACCGTCGACTGCTGATCCCGGCGCTGGTCGCCTTGCCGCTGGCGGCCTGTTCGCCGACCCTGCACGTGGATGTGAAGCCGATCACCATCTACGCCAAGCTCGACGCCAATGTGCGGCTGCAACTGGACGAGGACGTGAAGGCCTTGATCCAGAAGAACCCGAACCTGTTCTGAGGGGCCTGACGACAATGATGACGATGCGCAACAATCCCCTGCTTCCCGTGGCCGCCGTGGTCGGAACCCTGATCGCCGGCGTGGCCCACGCCGATGTCGCCGCCTCCAAGGCCGCGGTCGACGCCGCCAAGGCCGAAGGCACGGTCGGCGAACAGGCCGATGGCTTCCTGGGTTTCGTGAAGGGCGGCGGCGGTCCGCTCGCGGCCGCGGTGGCCGAGATCAACGCCGGCCGCGCCGAGGTCTATCGCCAGGCCGCCGCCAAGAACGGCGTCACGCCCGAAGCCGCCGGCGGCTCGGCCTTCCAGAGCGTGATCATGGGCAAGATCAAGCCGGGCGAATACTACAAGCCGGCCGGCGGCGGCTGGGTGCGGAAGTGACACGAAGTGTCATCCCGGAAGCCGCCTAGCGGCTATCCGGGATCCAGAAGCTCCGACCTCTCCGGAAGCCCCCGCGCGTATGGGTCCCGGCCTTCCGCTTCGCGTAAACCGGGATGACACTGATAGCTACAGCGCCCGGTAGGCCGGGAGCGTCAGGAATTCCTCGAAGGCGTCCGACAGGCTCATCTCGGTGAAGATGGCCACGGCCTCGGCGAAGCGGCCGCCGTCGAAGGCTGCGGCCGGCAGGGCCTGGCGCAGGGCGGCCATCTCCTCGTCCAGCAGGCTGCGGAACAGATCCGGGGTCACGGTGCGGCCGTCGTCGAGCTTGGCGGCCTGCTTGATCCACTGCCAGATCTGGGCGCGGCTGATCTCGGCGGTCGCCGCGTCTTCCATCAGGTTGTAGAGCGGCACCGCGCCCCGGCCCCGCAGCCAGGCCTCGATGTACTGGACGCCGACCCGGATGTTCTCGCGCAGGCCGTGCTCGGTGCGCACGCCCTCATGCACCTTCAGCAGGTCCTCGCGGGTGACGGTGACGTCCTCGCGCAGCTTGCCGAGCTGGTTCGGCGTCGGCATCACGCGGTCGAAGACCTCCATGGCGACCGGGACCAGGTCCGGGTGGGCGACCCAGGTGCCGTCATGGCCGTTGTTGGCCTCCCGCTCCTTGTCGGCGCGGACCTTGGCGAAGGCGGCCTGGTTGGCCGCGTCGTCGCCCTTGACCGGGATCTGGGCCGCCATGCCGCCCATGGCGAAGGCGCCGCGGCGGTGGCAGGTCTGGATCAGCTTCAGCGAATAGGCCGCCAGGAAGGCCTGGCCCATGCCCATGACCGCGCGGTCCGGGGTGAGCGCCGCCGGCTGGGCGCGCAGGCGCTTGATGAACGAGAAGATGTAGTCCCAGCGGCCGCAGTTCAGGCCGGCCATGTGGTCGCGCAGTTCGTAGAGGATCTCGTCCATCTCGAAGGCGGCGGGCAGGGTCTCGATCAGCACCGTGACCTTGATGGAGCCGTTCGGCACGCCCACGACCTGCTGGGCATAGACGAAGACGTCGTTCCAGAGGCGCGCCTCCAGATGGCTCTCCATCTTCGGCAGGTAGAAGGCGGGCGTGAAGCCGGCCGCGATCTGGGCCTTGGCGTTGTGGAAGAAGTAGAGGCCGAAGTCGAACAGGCCGCCCGACATCTCCTCGCCGTTCACGGTCGCGTGGGCTTCGGGCAGGTGCCAGCCGCGCGGGCGCACCATCAGGGTCGCGACCTTGTCCTTCAGCGCATAGGCCTTGCCGGTGGTGGCGTCGGTGAAGCCGATCTGGCCGGCCCAGCGGTCCTTCAGATTGACCTGGCCCTCGACCATGTTCTGCCAGGTCGGCGAGGAGGCGTCCTCGAAGTCGGCCATGAACACCTTCGCCCCGGAGTTCAGGGCGTTGATGATCATCTTGCGGTCGACCGGGCCGGTGATCTCGACACGGCGGTCCTGCAGGTCGGCGGGGATCGGGGCGACTTTCCAGTCGCCGTCGCGCACGCCTTGCGTCTCCGCCAGGAAGTCGGGCTGCTCGCCGGCGTCGAAGCGCTTCTGCCGCTCCTGGCGGCGGGCCAGCAGTTCCAGGCGGCGCGGGTTGAAGCGGGTGTGCAGTTCGCCCAGGAAAGCCAGCGCCTCGGGGGTCAGCACCTCGGCGGCGCGGCCCTCGATCGGACCCTTGATTTCAGCGCGCGAGGCGACGGCGACAGACATGGTGTGACCCTTGGACTTCGGTGAGGCGCGAGCCTCAAGCTATCAGAAAAAAGACCCGCCCGAGGCCGAAGCCTAGAGCGGGCCAGGAGAGACATCTGGGGCTTTGGGAGCCCTGATCCTTTAGGCGGGCAGTACGAACTGCTCGGAAGCGATCGAGTAGCGGACGCTCGCATTGGAGCGGGTCTGTTCCGACACCTGCCTCCATGCGGCCTTCGCCTCGTCGCGGTCCTCGAACGGGCCGAGCACGTGCGGCGCGCCGTTCTTGAGGGCCTTGAACGCCATGCAGCTGTATTCGCCGCCGACGACCCAATACCGTTCCTTGGTCATGGTCCCTTGCCTCCCCGGCTTCGCCGGAACTGCAGTCTGGTGAGGAGGACCGAGGCCGAGGCCCCGGTCCCTTGGCCGCCCGCCTTTAGGCGAACTGGCCCATCGTGTTGTGGACGCCGCCCGCCTTCAGGGCCGCTTCGCCGGCGAAGTATTCCTTGTGGTCGTCGCCGATGTCCGAGCCGGACATGTTCTGGTGCTTCACGCAGGCGATCCCTTCGCGGATCTCCTTGCGCTGGACGCCCAGGACGTAGCCCAGCATGCCCTGCTCGCCGAAGTATTCCTTGGCCAGGTTGTCCGTGGACAGGGCGGCCGTGTGGTAGGTCGGCAGGGTGATCAGGTGGTGGAAGATGCCGGCGCGCTTGGCCGCGTCGCGCTGGAAGGTGCGGATCTTCTCGTCGGCCTCGACCGCCAGGGCCGTGCCGTCGTAGTCCACGCTCATCAGCTTGTCGCGGTCATAGG
>CAMFHW010000158.1 GCA_945952175.1 uncultured Phenylobacterium sp.
TGATGTCGTCGGCCTCGGTGGCCTTCACCGCCTGGCCGAACTTGTCGGCCACGGCGTTGGCGATCTCGAACTTGGTCTCGTGATCGAAGATGCGGATCGAGCCGATCTCGCGCTTGGTCACGTGGCCGAGGCGGCAGATCAGCGGGATCAGCCACTTGGGGTCGGCCTGGTTCTTCCGGCCGACCGTGACGCGGAACCAGGTCACCTCGCCCGGGTCGAGGCGCTCGGGCTTGCCGAAGGCCGCGCCGACGGGGCGCTCCTCGCGGTCGGGACGCCAACGTTCGCCCTGCGGGCGGCTGTCGCGCGGATCCTCATAGAGATCCTCCGGCGCCGGCAGGCGGGCTCGGTAGAGACGGATCAGGGCCGCGGCCACCTCCTGTGGGGTCTTCGACGCCAGCAGCGTCTCGGCGAGCGTCAGGTCCTCCTCGGCCGGCGCCTCGGCGAGGATCGGGTCCTCGAGCATCCGCACCTGATCCTTGGCGCGGATCTCCTCGGCGGTCGGCGGGCCGCGCCATTCGGCCTCGATGTGGGCCGAGGCGAGCAGCTGCTCGGCCTTGCGGCGGCGCGTATAGGGGGCGAGCAGGATCGAGGCGCCCTTCTTGCCGGCGCGGCCGGTGCGGCCGGACCGGTGCAGCAGGCCCGCCTTGTTCACCGGCAGTTCGGCGTGGATCACCAGGCCCAGGTCGGGCAGGTCGAGGCCGCGGGCGGCGACGTCGGTGGCGACGCAGACCCGGGCGTGGCCGTCGCGCAGGGCCTGCAAGGCTTCGGAGCGCTCCCGCTGGCCGAGCTCGCCCGACAGCCCCACCACCGAGAAGCCGCGCTCGCGCAGGGCCGCATGCATGTGGCGCACGCCTTCGCGGGTGTTGCAGAACACCAGGGCGCCCGGCGCCTCGTGGAACCGCAGGACGTTGACCACCGCGTGTTCGATCTCGTTCGGCGCGACACGGATGACGCTGTAGGCGATGTCGCCGTGCGCCTGGTTGCGGGCCACCGTGTCGATGCGCAAGGCGTCGTTCTGGTAGCGGCGGGCCAGGGCCGCGATCTCGCGGGCGATGGTGGCCGAGAACAGCAGGGTGCGACGATCGGCCGGCGCGGAGTCGAGGATCTCCTCCAGGTCTTCGCGGAAGCCCATGTCGAGCATCTCGTCCGCCTCGTCGAGCACGACCACCCGCAAGGCCGACAGGTCGAGATTGCCGCGCTCCAGGTGGTCTTTCAGGCGGCCGGGCGTGCCGACGACGATATGTGAGCCGGCGGCCAGCGCCCGCTGCTCGCGGCGCGGATCCATGCCGCCGACGCAGGAGACGACGATCGCGCCGGCCTCCCGATAGAGCCAGGAAAGTTCGGTGTTCACCTGCAGCGCCAGTTCGCGGGTCGGGGCGATGACCAGGGCCAGCGGCGCGTCGGCGCCGCCGAGCTTCTCGGCGCCGGCCAGCAGGGTGGGGCCGGCGGCCAGGCCGAAAGCCACCGTCTTGCCCGAGCCGGTCTGAGCCGAGACCAGCAGGTCGCGCGCCTCGGCCTCGGCGGCGAGCACGGCGGCCTGGACCGGGGTCGGCTCTTCATAGCCCTGCGCGGCGAGCGCGCGCGCGAGGGCGGTGGGCAAAGCGGGAAATGGCATTGGGGACAGTCCTTCGGCTCCGCGGCACACACACATTGGAACGCGGGCGGCGGTTCATGAGCCCAAGTGGGCCTGCGAGCAAGCTTTTCCACAGATTGCAGGCTCAACTAGGGATCGAAACCGGGGCTGAGCCGTTGGGAGTCAATGGCTTACACACTGAAGAACGGTCGCACCCCGCCCATCACCGCCGGTCGGGGCCTCCTCACCTATCGCGGATTCAACGGCGAGGTGGACTATGAGGTCCAGGGCTCCTTCGCCAGCCTTCGCGACGGGGCGGGCTCCCTGCGCGGCTCCTTCAGCGCCGACGTCGCGACCGCGGAGGCGGCCTTCAAGGCCTGCGACGGCCATCTCCAGCTCGACACCGGCAAGACCTATCGCGTCACCATCAGCGGCTATACCGCCGGCAGCGACCGAGCCTATTTCGACCTGCGCGTCTGACCGGGCCGAATGCTGCGCCATTCCGGGACCGCCGCCCCGACAACATCTGGGTAAGGCTCGGGCGCTAGTATTCGGAAGGTCAGAGGAACGCTATGCCCGAATTGGGGACAGAAGAGGCGGGGCGTGAACGGTTCATCGCCGAACCGAAACCGCCCGTCGATCGCCGGGGCAGCCCGCGCGAACAGGTCTTCCTGACCGGACTGCTGGTGACCGAGGCCGGCGAGACCCTGGCCTGCATCATCGTCGACCGGTCCGAGAGCGGCTTCCGCATCAAGCTGCTGGAAGGCGACGACCTGCCTCCGCATTTCGGCCTGATCGACCTGGTCGCCGGGGTCGGACACGAGGGCCAGACCGTCTGGACCAGCAAGCCCTTCGCCGGCGCCCGCAAACTGAAGAGCTTCGACCTGCACGAGCCACAGACGGGCCTTGCCGCCACCCTGCAAGACGTCTGGCGCACCGCCCTGGCCTGACCGGACAATCCGGCGCCCAAGGCGCTCGTATGGGTTCATTGCGTCGCCCCTCAAGCAGGCCTAGGCTTCGCGCGTCGCTGTAGACGCGGCCTGCCTTCCACAGGCCGCATTGTGTGCTGGGGTTCGCGCGTTCGGCGGGCGCATCCGCCTAGGTCCGCGCCTGCTTGTCGTCTTGGTCATGTCCTTCGTTTTCGCCCAGGCGCCGACGCGCGCCTGAGAACAGGAGCGTTCCAATGCGCGTGATCACCCACATCGTCTGGCTGGCAATCGCGGCCGGCGCAGTCCCGACCGCCGCCCTCGCCGCGCCCGCCAAGGCGCCTGGCCCCGCGGCCACGATGAGCACCTTCATCAACAGCTTCAACAAGGGCGACGCCAAGGCGGCCGAGGCCACCAACACGGCCGATGTCGTGATCATCGATGAAGTCCCGCCGCACCGCTGGGTCGGGCCGGGCGCCTTCCAGGCCTGGGCGGCCGATCTCGAAAAGGACGGCAAGGCCACCGGCAAGACCAATGAACGGGTTACCCTCGGCAAGCCGAACCGGGTGCAGGTCGACGGCGACACCGCCTATGTCGTGGTGCCCGCCACCTTCCTCTACAAGCAGCACGGCAAGGCCATGGTCGAGCCGGCGCATTTCGCGGTCTCGCTCGTCAACGGCGCGGACGGCTGGAAGATCAACGGCTGGGCGTGGGCCGGAACGATTCCGCAGGCCGCGGCCCCGAAGCCGGCTCCGGCAGCGGTGGCTCCCGCAGGAACGCCGCCCCCGACGAAATAGGCCTCACGCCGCCTTCTGCAGTTCCTGCTTCACGCGCTCCGCCAGGGTCTTGATGTCGATCGGCTTGGCAAGGAACGAGATGTTGCTCTCGCCCTCCAGCAGGTTCGAGAACTCAGCCTCGGCATAGCCAGAGATGAACATGACCGGGGCCGCCCCGAGATAGGCGCGGGCGGCCTTCAGCAGGTCGGGGCCTTGCATGCCCGGCATGACCACGTCGGAGATCATGAGGTCAATCTCGCCGGCGTGCTCCTCCGCGAGCTCCAAGGCCTCCTCGCCGCTGGCCGCCTCGATCACCTCGTAGCCGCGGGCGCGGAGCAGCTTGGCCGCGACGCCGCGCACGGCGTCCTCGTCCTCGACGAACAGGATGCGGCCGGCGCCGGAGAGGTCGCGCGCCTGCGGGCGGGCGGGCTTCACCGGCTGGGCGGCGGGCTCGGCCGCGGCGGCGCGGGCATAGACCGGCAGGAAGATGCGGAACGCCGAGCCCTGGCCCGGCTTGGAGTCGACGGAGATCCAGCCGTCGGACTGCTTGACGATGCCGTAGACGGTGGCGAGGCCCAGGCCCGTCCCCTCGCCCACCGGCTTGGTGGTGAAGAAGGGGTCGAAGATCTTGTCGATCACCTCTGGCGGAATGCCGGAGCCGTCGTCGGACACCTCGATCAGGGCCTGGTCGGCCTCAGCGCCCGGATAGCCCAGGGTCTGGGCCTCGGCGGCGGTGAGACGCGCGGTGCGGATCTTCACCGTCGAGCCGCCATGGCTGCGGATGGCGTCACGGGCGTTGACGGCCAGGTTCATCACCGCCGTCTCGAGCTGGCCACGGTCGGCGCGGACGTGCGGCAGGTCGCGGCCATATTCGGTGGCCAGCGTCACGTCCTCCTGCAGGACTCGGCGCAGCAGCACCTCGAACTCGCTGATCAGCTCGCCGAGATCGAGGATCTCGCGCTGGACCGTCTGCTTGCGCGAGAAGGCCAGGAGCTTGCGCACCAGGTCGGCGGCGCGGGTGGAGGTCTGGCGGATCTCGTTCAGCCCCTCATAGGAGGGGTCACCGACCGGGTGGCGCTGGGCCAGCACGTCGAGCTGCATGAAGATGGCGGTCAGCAGGTTGTTGAAATCGTGCGCCACGCCGCCGGCCAGCTGGCCGATGGCCTGCATCTTCTGGCTCTGGGCGAGCTGCAGCTCGATCTGCTTCTGCTCGGAGACGTCCACCAGATAGGCGACCCAGCGGCCGTCGGACTTGCTGAGATAGAGGTGGGCGATCTTGGTCGGGTCGCGCGCCAGGCGGACCTCGAGCGCGTCGTGGTGGCCGGCGGCCAGCTTCTGGGCGGCGTCGGCGCGCGAGGCCGGCTCGATCAGATCGCCGAACACCGAGCCCGGCCCGGCATAGCCCGGCACGGCGGCCAGGGTGCGGTTGGCCTCGACGATGCTGGCGGTGAAGGCGTCCTCGCCCTCCAGCAGGGCCGCGCCGAACGGAGAGGCGGCGGCGAAGGCGTCGAGCACCTTGGGCGGCGGCGGGGTGGCCGTGGTCCCCGCCGCGATCACCTCAGTCAGGCCGCTGGGCAGGGCGAGCGGCTCCGGCGGCGGGCCGGACAGGCGCACCAGGAACCGGCGCGGACCGACCGCGGCGATCGAGGCGTCATGCTCCGTCCCGTTGGCGCGGATGGCCGCATGGCCGGTCTGGCCGCGGCGGGCGGTGGCCAGCGCCGCGAACAGATTGGCTGCGGAGGGGCCGGCCTTGGGCAGGCGCGGCTGGTCGCCGAAGATCGCCTTCCAGGCGGCGTTGGCGCTGTGCAGGCGGCCGTCGGCGGCAGCGAGGGCGGCCGGCTCCTCCAGCGCCTCGACGAGGGCCGAGGCGGCGGGCTCGAGCTCCACCGATTCCTCGCCCGATTGGCGCAGCGCGAAGAAGCCCAGGCAGGCGACCCCCGCCAGGCCGACCAGCAGCATCAGGCCGGCCAGGGTCGAGGGCCCGGCGTTGAAGGCGGGAACGGCCGCGAAGCCGACGGCGGCCAGGAACAGGGCCACCACCGCCGCGATGAGCGGGTCGAAGCGGCCCTTGCGGCCGTCGCGGCGGTCGGTGTGGGCCATGTCGGGTCCCAGGCGGTTTGCAAGAACGCGGGGAACGGCCCCGCTCGAATCACGCACGATCATACATCAAGCCTGTCCGCACAGGGGTTTCGCGGAAGTTAGGAGCGGTTAGCGAGCATTAAGAACGCGGCGGCTGGTCACCCCGCCGCGGCCTTTTTCTTGCCGGTCAGCACGAAGCCGATGATCTTGGCGACGGCCTCGTAGTGCGCCACGGGGATGAAGTCCTCGATTTCGACGGCGGCGTAGAGCGCTCGCGCCAGCGGCGGATCCTCGATGACCGCCACGCCGGCCTCCTCGGCCACGGCGCGAATGCGCAGGGCGAGCGCGTCGACGCCCTTGGCCACGCACTGAGGCGCCTCGCCGGAGCCTTCCTCGTACTTCAGCGCCACGGCGTAGTGGGTCGGGTTCATCACCACCACGGTCGCGCTCGGCACGGCGGACATCATCCGCCGTCGGGCCCGCTGGACGCGCAGCTGCTTCTGGCGCGCCTTCACATGGGGGTCGCCTTCTGTCTGCTTGTAGTCTTCCTTGACCTCTTCCTTGGTCATCCGCTGGCGCGACATGAACCTCTGGCGCTGGATGAACCAGTCGGCCCCCGCCACGGCCAGCATGAAGGCGCCGATGGCCATGGCGAGCTTCTTCAGCATGTTCACGACATAGGGCAGGATCGCGTTCGGATCGGTCGCCGCCAGGTCGCGCATCTCAGCCACGTGGGGCTTGATGGTCACCCAGGCGATCACGCCGACCAGGATCACCTTCAGCAGCGACTTGCCGAACTGGATCAGGGCGTCGATGCCGAACAGCTTGTTGAAGCCCTTCATCGGCGAGACCTTGTTGAAGTCGAAGGTCAGGCGCTCCGGGGTCCACATCAGGCCGGTCTGGATCAAGTGGCCGCCCGCGCCCGCCACGGCGGCGGCGAACAGCACGATCAGAATGAAGGGCGCCGCGGCCATCATGGCGTGGCGCGCCACCTCGATCCCGCCGCCGCCCTGCAGGTGGATGCTGTCGGGGTGCTCCAGGAACGGCACGAGGCTCTGCGCCATGTTGCGCGACATCCAGCCGCCGAACACCACCAGGGCCGCCGCGGCCGCCGCGAACGAGGTCAGGTGCGGCAGGTCCTGGGTCTTGACGACATCGCCCTTCTTGCGGGCTTCCTCGAGTTTCCGGGCTGTCGGTTCTTCTGTTTTCGATGCGGCGTCGCTGTCGTCAGCCATCAGCGCGCCTCTAGGCGAAGTGTGAGGCGGTTCGCCGCCCGAGAGGCGCGCTTACCTAAAAAGTTGCGCGTATGCGGACGCAAAACCGGTGGCCATTTCTGCTGCATACGCGCCCTAGCCCCCAAACCGACCGAGCAGGACGCGATAGCCATCGACCCAGACCAGGCCGATCAGGCCCAGGCTGAAGGCGAAGATCGACAGGCCGAAGATCACCATCAGCGGCGAGGCGACGAAATGGAACAGGATGTACGGCATCACTCCGCCGACCATTCCGACGCCGACAGCGAAGATCAGGTCGACAACTGCGAGGGGACGCGCGAGCTGCAACCCCATCTTGAACGAGGCCGACACGGTCTGGACCGCGAGTTGCCCCGCGTCGACCACGGGCACGGGCTTGGTGAACGGGAAGATCGTGTAGGACTTCACGATCGCGGCGATGAACAGGTGGTGCAGGTCGGTGGTCATGATCAGCACCAGGCCGAGCAGGCCCAGGAAGGTGCCGAGCGTGGTCGAGCCGGGCGCGATGCCGGGCGCCGAGGTCTGGGCGAAGGAGAGCGTGGTCTGGATCGAGACGATCTCGCCCGCCGTCGCCAGTGAGGTCAGGAACAGACGCAGGATGGTTCCGATCAGCAGGCCGATCAGGATCTCCTTGATCACCGCCCCGCCCATGGCGCTGACCGCGCCGGGCACCGCCGGCAGGGCCGGACTGATCACCGGGACCAGCATGATGGTCAGGACCAGGGCGAAGGCGAGCCGGATGCGCGGCGGCACCGTCGGGTCGCCGATGCCGGGGATCGTCATCACCAGCGCGCCCAGGCGGGCGAAGATCAGCGCGCCGGCATAGATCTCTTGGGCGGTCGCGAAAGGCTCCACGGCCTCACATCGCCGCGATGCGGGCCGCGATGTGACGCATGAAACCGCTCATCAGCGCGCCCATCAGGGGCAGGAAGATCAAGAGCGAGATGAACACCGCCACGATCTTGGGCGCGAAGACCAGGGTGGCTTCCTGGATCTGGGTCAAGGCCTGCATCAGGCCGATGGCCACGCCCACGACCAGGCCCACGATCAGCACGGGGGCGGACAGCTGGATGGTCAGCCAGAGGGCTTCGCGGCCAACGTCCAAGACTTCAGCGCCGGTCATGGGCTTCTCGAACACTCTGCGGAAACGGGGGTGATCTGTGGGTCCGAAGGTGCGCGATCATGGTTAATACGCGGTTTACCGTGCGTATCCGAAGCGCGTCTGGCGGCAATTCCGCTTTCAAACCGCAAGCGGTTATGCGATCACCTTGATCGGCCGCCATTCGCCGGCCGGCAGCCCTCGGGTCCCCGATGTCCAAGCTTCGCGTCAACTGCTTCAGCCTCTCCCTGGACGGCTTCGGCGCCGGTCCGGACCAGGACCTCGAGAACCCGCTCGGCGTGGGCGGCATGGCCGTCCACGACTGGTTCCGCAAGACGCGGACCTTCCAGGAAATGATCGGCAATGCGGGCGGCGAGACCGGGCTGGACGACGATTTCGCTGCCGTCGCGGTCGAGAATGTCGGCGCCTCAATTCTTGGCCGCAACATGTTCGGGCCGGTCCGCGGCCCCTGGCCGGACGAGACCTGGAAGGGCTGGTGGGGCGAGGACCCGCCCTATCACACCGACGTCTTCGTGCTTACCCATCACGCTCGCGATCCGATCCCCATGGAGGGCGGCACCACCTTCTACTTCGTCACCGAAGGGATCGAGGCGGCGCTCGAACGGGCCAGGGCTGCGGCCAAGGGCCTGTCTCTTATACACATCTGACGCTGCCGACGACTCCTTACGTGTAG
>CAMFHW010000159.1 GCA_945952175.1 uncultured Phenylobacterium sp.
GCACCAACACCGTGCCGATCCCGGACGAGAAGCGCGGCGCCAAGCTGACCGTGCTGTCCGTAGCGCCGGCGCTCGCCGAGGCCATGCGCCGGATTCACGCGGGCGAGTCGGTCAGCGAGCTGTTCCACGCCTGAGGAAGACCCTCGTCAGGCGCGCGCCCCGCAGCCATTCTGGCCGCCACGCAAGACAGGAGCGTTCGATGGATAGGCCCCAACTGCCCTGGGACGGCGGCTGCCGCTGCGGGAAACTGCGCTTCCGGATCAGCGCCCCGCCGATCCTGACCATGGCCTGCCACTGCACGGGCTGCCAGCGGATGACCGCCAGCGCCTATTCGCTGAGCGTGGCCGTGCCCACCGAGGCGTTCGAGATCACCGCCGGCGAGACCGCGCTCGGCGGCCTGCACGGCGACATCAGCCACCATCATTGCCCCTGGTGCATGAGCTGGGTCTTCACCAAGGCCAAGGGCCTCGACTGGTTCGTCAACGTCCGCGCCACCATGCTCGACGACGCGACCTGGTATTCGCCCTTCATCGAGACCTGGACGGCCGAGAAGCTGCCCTGGGCCTCGACGCCCGCCGTCCACAGCTTCCCCGAATTCCCGACCTTCGAGCAGTACGGCGAACTCGCCAAGGCCTTCGCCGAAGCGGGCTGACTCCCAAATCCGCTCATCCCCGCGAAAGCGGGGACCCAGGCTTTTTGGCTCGCTTCCGGAGACACAGGTGCTCTTCGATAAAACACCTGGGTCCCCGCTTTCGCGGGGATGATCCGTTGATGGGGGCGCCTACGCCTCGACCTTCGCCGCTTCCATCACCGGCATCCGCACGATCGCCGTCGTGCCCTCGCCGAGTTCGCTCTCGAGCCGCAGTTCGCCGCCGTGCAGCTCGGCGAAGGCCTTGACCAGCGAAAGGCCCAGGCCCGTGCCCTCGGCCTTGGACATGCCGTCGGCCGTCTGCTCGTAAGGCCGCCCGAGCCGGGCCAGGTCCTCCGGCGCGATGCCGGGGCCGGTGTCGGAGACGATCAGCTCCAGGTCCGGCCCGTCGGCCTGGGCGGTGACGGTCACCACCCCGTCCTTCGGCGTGAACTTCAGGGCGTTGGAGATCAGGTTCAGCGCGATCTGCTTCACCGCCCGGCGGTCGGCGTTCACCTCCAGCGCCTCGCGCGGCACCACGCCGCGCAACGACACCCCGGCCCGGTCCGCCTGGCCGCGCATCAGGCGCAGCACCGCATAGACCGCGTCGCGGGCGTCGAATTCCTCGCGGTTCAGTTCGAACCGCTCGGCCTCGATCTTCGACATGTCGAGTACGTCGTTGATCAGTTCCAGAAGGTGGCCGCCGGACTCGTGAATCAACTCGGGATATTCCGCGTAGCGGTCCGGCAGGGCGCCGAACAGCTTCTGGCGCATGATGTCGGCGAACCCCATGATGGCGTTCAGCGGGGTGCGCAGCTCGTGGCTCATATTGGCCAGGAAGCGCGACTTGCCGGCGTTCTGCGTCTCGGCGTCGAGCCGCGCGCGCTCCAGCTCCACCTCGCGCTGGGCCTGGTGGCGCACATCGCGCACCGCCCCCACCAGCCGGCTCGCATTGGCCCGGCGCAGCACCATCTCCAGCCCACCCGGCGCGCCGCCCGCGCCGGTGAACCGCACCAGGGCCGAGCCGGTCTCCAGCGCCCGCGCCACCGCGGCCTGCAGATGGCCGCGATCGGCCTCCGTGGACAGCTGGGTGATCTGGTGGTCCACCAGCCCGCCCGCCCCGCGCACGCCCAGCGCCTGGCCCCAGGCCCCCAGCACCCGGCCGCCCGGATTGATCGCCACCAGCAGGTCCGGCTGCTCGGAGAGCGCGTCGCGCATCTGCGCCGTCGCCCGGCGGGTCTCGGCCCGCTCGCGCTCGACCTCGCGCTGCAGGGCCACCAGGGCCACGCCCAGGGCCACGCAGGTCGTCGCCAGCGCGATGGTCCCCAGCGGCCAGGCCTGGGCGAACTGCGGCGGATGCGGCAGGTAGAGGGTGAAGGTCGCCAGCAGCGACAGGGCCAGCGTTCCGACCGCCAGCGCCGCGCCCAGCGCCAGGCGCTGAGGCTTGGCCATGGCCGCGGCCGCCGCCAGCGGGGACAGCATCCAGACCCCGACCGGTCCGGCCACGCCGCCGGTCAGCAGGGTGGCGACGAGGCCGCACACCGCCCACAACGCCAGGATCGCCGGCTCGGCCCCGCCCGCCCGACCGCGCGAGACCGCCAGGCCCGCCAGGGCCGGCAGCGCCATCACCGCCAGGGCCCACAGGGCCGAACCGCCGAGCGCGATCGGCGACACCATCAACAGCCCAGCGCCCAGGGCGAGCGCCGCCAGCCAGGCGGCGTTCCACCCGTCCAGGCCCGATAGGGGCGCCCTCGCCGGGGCGGATGCGGCCGATCGGTCGGTCACGCGGGTCCTTTGGCGTCCAGAGTTTTCGACTTCAAATCCTAGCGCCCCGCTTGAGTCCCCGCGAGCGCGCACACCCCAGGCGCGATGCGGCGCAAACCCATGTCTTGTCAGGGGAAACGCGACCCTGCCGGGAAACCAATTCGTAAGCGCCCTCAAATAGGCTCAAGCCTCAACGACCGCAAAGGCGTCGACCTTCCCCATGGCCCAGGCGGCCCCGCTTCCCCAGTCCGAGCCCGAAGCCGATCCCGCGGCCATGCCCGCGCCGGGCGGCCACGCCGCGCGCCGCGCCGCCATGCTCGACGCCCAGAAGCGCTCGTTCCTTCGCATGGTCAGCCACGAGCTGCGCACGCCCCTCAATTCGATCCTCGGCTTCTCGGAGATCATCTCCCAGGAGCTGTACGGCCCGCTCGGCGCGCCGCAGTACAAGGAATATGCCGGCATCATCCGCGCCAGCGGCCAGCGCCTGCTGAAGCTGGTCAACCAGGTCATCGAGATCGCCCGCCTCGAGGGCCACGCGATGGACCTCAACCCGCACGCCGAGTCCCTCGACCACGCCCTGGACGATGTGCTGGACAGCCTGCGCGACGACCTCCGCGCCCGCAACACCGAGATCTCCGTGCTGGAGGAAGGGCGCCTGCCCCTGGTTCTCGCCGACGCGCGGGGCCTGCGCACCGTGCTGACCAACCTGATCCACAACGCCTGCCTCTACGCGCCGGAAGGCGCCCGGGTCACCATCGGCGCCCGCGCCGAGAACGGCCACGTCGAGATCCGCATCATGGACCGCGGGCCCGGCGTCGACCCGGCGGACATTCCGCGCCTGCTGCGCCCCTTCGAGCAGGGCGACAACGCGCTCACCCGCCGCAGCGAGGGCGCAGGCCTGGGCCTGCCGATCGTCGACCTGCTGTGCCAGGCCATGGGCGGCCGTCTCAGGCTCGCCTCGGCCCCGGGCGAGGGCCTGACCGCCGTGGTCCGCCTGCCCGCCGCCTGAGGCGGTTGCGCTGCCGCCCGCCGCCGCCTAAGTGGCGCACATATGGACGTCATCGAAGACCGCCTGTCCGAGCTCGCCGAGGAGTTCGACCTCCTGGGGGACTGGGAGGAGCGCTATCGCTATGTGATCGAGCTCGGCCGCGAACTCGCCCCGCTCGCCGACGCCGAGCGCAACGACGCCAACAAGGTGCGCGGCTGCGCGAGCCAGGTCTGGCTGGTGACCGAACCCCAGGCCGACGGCACGGTGGGTTTCCGCGGCGATTCCGACGCCCACATCGTCCGCGGCCTGATCGCGGTCCTGCTGCGCCTGGTCTCGGGCCGGCCGGCCCGCGAGATCGTCGCCTTCGATTCCAAGGCCGCTTTCGAGCGCCTGGGCCTCGCCGGCCATCTCTCGGCGCAGCGCTCCAATGGGCTGGCGGCCATGGCCGCGCGCATCAAGCGCGACGCCGAAGCCTTGGCTGTCTGAAATTCGGCCTCAGGCGGCGCGGATGCCGCTGACCGTTCCGCTCTCGCCCTGGATGCCGACCACGGCGTCGTAGCCCAGGATCATGTCGACATCGACGCCGTTGCTGGCCAGCGGCAGGCGCAGCCACAGGATCGACATGTGGGCGGCCCCGCGCCAGGACAGGCTGTGGACGCCCACGGCCGGCCGGCGGTCCGCGATGATCTTGGAAAGTTCCTTGCGCCAGTATTCGGCGGCGGCGGTGTTGTAGACTTCTTCGAGGCTGCGGCCCGTGATCTCCCGGCCATAGACGCCGTAGAGGCCGGTGCCGGCCAGGCGGATACGGAAGTCCAAAGGATCGCGCTTGACGTCGATCAAGCTGACGGTCGGCAGAAGACGCTTGAAGTCTTCTGGCCGGATGTCGCATCGGCCTGGCAGCTTCGGACCATGTTTGAGCCCCGCCCAGTAGGCGTAAAGCTCTTCATGCGCCCGGGCCGCCGCCGCAGAAGCCCCGATCTGCGCCGCCATATTCAGATTCCTTAACAACCCCTTGGAATCACAACGAATCACTTATCGACTGATCCGGGAATCGGCGGCAAGCGGAAATGCAGAGCTGCGACCACATTCCCGGGGAACACCGGTCCGTAAAGCAAAACGCCCGCCAAGGGCGGGCGTTCCGTAGCGACTTGTAATCGGGACGAGCTTACTTCGAACCGCGCTTGCGGGGCGCCTGGCGGCCGCCCTGGCCCAGGCCCATCTGCTTGGCCAGGTCCGAACGCGCCTTGGCGTAGTTCGGCGCGACCATCGGATAATCCTTCGGCAGGTTCCACTTCGCCCGATATTCCTCGGGGCTCATATTGTACTTGGTCCGCAGGTGGCGCTTCAGCGACTTGAACTTGCGGCCGTCTTCCAGGCAGACCAGATGGTCCGGGGTGATCGAGCGGCGGACCGGAACAGCCGGCTCCTTCGGCGCGGCTTCGGGGGCTTCGGCGCCCGTCGAGATGCCGGACAGCGCCCGATGAACGCTTTGAATCAGGCTCGGCAGATCGGTCGCAGCGACCGAGTTGTTGCCCACATAGGCGGAAACGATGTCCGCCGTCATCTCGATGACTTCCGATTTCTCGTCCATGATACTCGTTCCGTGGGTGCTAATGCACCAATTTGGGGGATGACTGATTCACGACATCAGTGGAGGCGTCATTATACGGCTCTTAGAGGAAGCACAAGTTGTCAATGTAGGACTCGCGTTTCATCGAACGCGTTCTTATCCAAGATAAACTAATGTTTGGCGGCTTTCCGGCGTGTGCACCGCAATAGGCAACACACGATTACATCGGGCATGACAAAATGTCGCAGGCCCCTTCTTCCCTTATATATCAAGGCTTTTGGCAGTGCAGCACGCACATACTATGCGTACGAATTCCCCGCGAAGTTGATTTCGTCAGATTGCCACTGAGCGGAGCGGCCTTCGAGTCGCTGATATCTGCTTAGCGACCGAATTCCTTCGAAAGCGCCAGCATCGCCGCGCGCTGGGGCACCGAGTATTCATCCAGCTCGAAGTCATCGCCGTCGCGGATCGCCCGCATAAGCGCTGGCGTTAGCGCCGAGGACAGCGACCAGTTCCAGTATCGCAGCACTGTCTGGGCCCGATCGACCGCGATCATGTCGTAGGTCGTCAGCACCCGCTCCAGGGCTGGGCTGACCGACCCGTCCGGCGCCGTCTCCGGCCGGCGCAGGCCGCGCCACAGGGCCCGGATCGCCTGGCGGGGCAGGCCGGTGGCCTTGCACAGGATCGCCAGCGGCTCGCCGCCGGGATCTGTGAAGATCTTCGCCCCCGTCATCGGCTTCAGGCCCGAGAGATAGGAGATCTCCTCGGCCACCTCGCGCGACAGGCCGTCCTGGGCCGCGGCGATCGCGGCCTCAAGGCTGTCATAGGGGCTCTTGTCGATGGCCGCGCGGTTGCGCTGCCGCCGCTCGATGAACTGCAGCGCCTTGCGCGACAGCGGATCCTGCCAGCCCTCCGCGGCGGCCAGCGGGAAGACGTCGCCCGCCGCCTCCTGCAGCACCTCGCGCGACACGGCGAACCTTTGCAGGATCGTGCGGCGGACGTCGGCGTCCGACCACCAGAACAGCACATAGGCGTGAGCCGGCCGCAGCTCGGGACGCCGCAGCAGGGCCGGCGCCAGGCGCTCGTCGCCCCGCGTCGCGGCCACCACCGCCTCGACCGCGGCGTTCGAGAACCGCGCGGTGTCGTTGCGCAGCAGGGTCTCGATCACCAGGATTTCGTCGAACTCGATCAGCTCCTCGCAGAGCACCTCCGACACGCCGCGCCGCATGGCGATCAGCCGGCGATGCTCCAGGTCGGTCAGCCGCGCGCAGTCCAGCAGGTCGGAATCCGTCAGCGAGGCGCAGTCGACCAGCAGCGGCTCGGCCACCTCCACATGATCGCGCAGCAGGAGGCGCACCAGGCTCGCCGGCACCTCGGTCAGGCCGCACAGGCGCCGCGCGACGCGAATCCGGTCCTCGTGGCTGGCCTCCCTCAGCATGTCGACCAGGAGGTCGGCGGTCATCGCCCGCTCGAACGCGTTCACCCGCGACGACGGCAGGCACACGACGTCGGCCAGCCGCCGCAGCAATGCGGTGCGCGACTTGAAGACGGGCGCTTGTTCCGGAACGAGAGAGGGCTGGCTCATGGCGGACTCCGCGAGGAGTCGACCACAACGCCGTTAACGAAACCCTCTCCCAACCACGGCCGCTATTTCGGGGACAGGTTGATCAATTCGTTCACGGCAAGCAGGACTGGCATCGGGGCCAGGATGAATTGATCAACCTGTCCCCGAAATAGTCGATCGCTACCGGAAGCTCGGCCGCGTCCAGTGGTCCCAGATGTCGGGCAGGTCGCTGGAGACCTTGTCCGGATAATTGGCCGGCCGCTTCTCCAGGAACGACATCACGCCCTCGCGGGCGTCCGCCATCTTGCCGCGGGCCTGGATGCCACGGCTGTCGGCCATGTGAGCGTCCATCGGATGGGCCGCGCCGGCGGTGCGCCAGATCAGCTGGCGGGTTAGCGCCACCGAGCCCGGCGCCGTGCTGTCGGCGATCTCGCGGGCCAGCGCCTTGGCCGCCGGCAGCAGGTCCTCCGGCGCGTGCAGCGAGCGCACCAGCCCCTTGTCGTGGGCTTCCTGGGCCGGGAACACACGGCCGGTATAGCACCACTCCAGCGCCGTCTGGACGCCCACCAGCCGCGGCAGGAACCAGGACGAGGCCGCCTCGGGGTTCAGGCCGCGCCGCGCGAACACCAGGCCGAACCGCGCCTCGGTGGAGGCCAGCCGGATGTCCATGGCCAGCTGCATGGTCACGCCCACGCCCACCGCCGGGCCGTTCACCGCCGCGATCACCGGCTTCAGGCTGTCATAGATGCGCAGGGTGAGCAGGCCGCCGCCGTCGCGCTGCACCCCATCGCGGGTCCGCGCCTCGCGGTCCTCGCCGCCACGCTGGTCGTAGTTGAAGGTCTCGCCGCCCGACGACAGGTCGGCCCCGGCGCAGAACCCGCGCCCCGCCCCCGTCACGATCACCGCCTTGACCTCGTCATTGGCGTCGGTGGCGTCGAACGCCGCGATCATGTCCTTCATCATCTGGGTGTTGAAGGCGTTCAGCTTGTCGGGCCGGTTCAGCGTCAGGATGGCGATCCCGTCCTCCAGCTCAAGCTTGATCGTCTCGAAGGTCGGCAGGCCCATCTTGGCGTCTCCTGTTTGATTTGCAGCCATTCCGCGTTGGTTGACCGGTCGTACGTCAAGCCTCATTCCAGCATTGCGATTTTTCACCTCAAGGTGGTTTTCCTTCGCGCCACTCGCTTCCTATCGCTAGGTTTCGCCAGGTGCGCCATCGAGGGGGAACGCGGGCGGATGCCGATCGAGAACTACGTGACGACCGACTACGTCGCCAACTACGCCGAAGCGAACCGTCGGCGCCCAACCCACATCATCGGTCCGCTCATCACGAGCTATGTCGGGGTCTACTATCCAGGCGACTTCGGCACCTATTTCGTCCCGTTCGCCACCCAGCTCCTGCGATTCATTGGGTATCACGGCAATGAAGAGGCCACGGCCAAGGCGCTCTTCGCCCTGCTGGATCACAACGCTGGACCGTTACCAAGGGACGGCGCGCCCACGGCGCTCGAGCAGGAGAAGGCGGCCGCGGACTTCATCTTCGAGGAGCCTTCGCCTCACTTCGAACGCGCAACCTGGCGGCTGGAAATCCACCGGGAGTTCGCCGCGATCACCCTGTTTGTCGGCCTCGACATCATCGATGAGGGGGACAGCATCCGCTATCGCATCGCCAAACGCGGCGGATGCGGCGACAGCTCCCCGCCGATCCCCAAGCGGCGCGCGCATCATCGCTCGGTCCTGGCGGCGCTCTACAAGCGCTTCCCCAAGACGATGGATCTGCAGTTTCAGCCGCTGGAAGAGATTCTTCGGGCCTTCTGGCACGACCGCACCGAGCGGCGGTCGCCCCGCGTCTTCGCCCGCCTCTATGGCGCGATTGTCCCTTGGAC
>CAMFHW010000160.1 GCA_945952175.1 uncultured Phenylobacterium sp.
CCTGAAGCGGATCATCGACGAGACCGGGGTGACGCCGGCGATCAACCAGGTGGAACTGCATCCGCGCTTCCAGCAGAAGGCGCTCAGGGCCGTCCACAAGGATCTCGGGATCGCCACCGAGGCCTGGAGCCCGCTGGGCCAGGGGCGGCTGCTGGAGGACCCAGCCGTCGCCAAGGTGGCGGCCAAGCACGGCAAGACGCCGGCCCAGGCGATCATCCGCTGGCACCTGGACATCGGCAACGTAGTGATCCCGAAGTCGGCCAATCCGGACCGCATCCGCCAGAACTTCGAGGTGTTCGACTTCAAACTCGACGCCGACGACCTCGCCGCCTTCGATGGCCTGGACGCGGCCGACGGTCGGATCGGGCCCGACCCCGCGCGGATGGGCTAGGCTGAGCCTCCGATCAGCCCATCGTATTCAATATCATCGCGTCATGGCCGGGCTCGTCCCGGCCACCCATGATCTCCGTGCTCGGGATTCGCCAGAGACCTCGCCGCGTATGGGTCGCCGGCGCACGGCCGGCGATGACGTCGTGGGAAACAGGCTGCTTGGCGCGCGCCAGGTCCTAGCCGGCGAAGCCGTGCTCGCCGCTGACGCGGACCTGGCACGGCCGCCCCTTGTCCTGGGACGCGCGGGCGCGCTTGCAGGCCTCCGCCTTGGCGACTTCCTTGTCGGAGGAATGGCCGAAGAACTCGCCGTCGTGTTCGACGGCCCAGACACCATTGTGTCGCGCAACGGTGAAAACCGCTCTGTCGGGGATCATACGCATACGAATTCTTAACATGAAATCTGGCGTTTCGTCAGGTCATTCAAAATATTTCTTGTAGAATTTCAGATCTTCGGATATAGGTCTGAATATCAAATATCGATTTGGCTCAGTCGCCATTTTGGTCAGCGTAAAATATTCGCGCACCGAAAACGTCTCCGACCTCTCCGAAAATTTGATCTCGAAGCTCTCACTTGAGCTCGATAACTCATGTCTGGAAAGGACAATAAGATGGCGACTGGTGTCGTGAAGTGGTTCAACGGCCAAAAGGGCTTCGGTTTCATCCAGCCGGACGAAGGCGGTGGCGATGTGTTCGTGCACATCTCCGCGGTCGAGCGCGCCGGGATGAACAACCTGCATGAAGGCCAGAAGGTGAGCTACGAGCTCGAGCGCGACCAACGCGGCAAGACCTCGGCCACCCAACTGCAATCGGCCTGATCCGGGCCGTCGCCCCATCAGGCGGCGCAGAACACGAAAGGCGGCGGGCTTCGGTCCGCCGCCTTTTTTGCTGGACTGACGTTGCGGCGGGCGCCGGACGCTCCCTCGAAACCCTTCGAGGAGGCTCGACATGGCCCTCGCGCCGCAGCGCCGCTTCACCACGCCCGGCCCCGACGAGACCGTCGAGGAGCTGGCGAGCCGCGCCCTGCCCGGCGAGCCGCTGGAGGCCGCCGTGGACCGCATCAAGAGCTGGAACCTGCACATCTTCGCCGGCCGTAAACCGGCCGGCCTGCTGCTGGGCAGCGACGTGGTGTTCGTGGAGCCGCCGCGCGGATGAGCGTGGACGAGGCCGTCATCGTCGGCGCCGAGCTGGCCGCGGGACATGACGGCACGACCGAACTGGTGGTCCGGCTGCGCCATCCCGGCGGGGCCGAGAACGCGGTGGTGTTGGACGAGGATGTGGGCCTGGCCCTGATGGCCCGGTGCGGCGCGTCGCATGTGGACGAGCTGGCCGGCCATTCGTGGCGGCGGATCATGGAGGCAGGCGATGGCGTATGACGTGGTGGTGCGGAACGGCTTGGTGGTCGACGGGACGGGCGCGCCGGGCTTCCGGGCCGATGTGGGCGTGAAGGACGGCCGGATCGCGGAGATCGGGACGATCGCGCCAGGCGCGGGCGCCCGCGAGGTGGACGCCGCCGGCCGGGTGGTGGCGCCGGGCTTCATCGATCCGCACACCCATTTCGACGTGCAACTGCTGTGGGACGGGGCGGCGCGCCCGGCCCTGGAGCACGGGGTGACCTGCGTGGTGCCGGGCAACTGCTCGCTGTCGCTGGCGCCGCTGAAGGCCGCCGACCGCCAGCGGGTGGTGGGCATGTTCCAGCAGATCGAGGAGATGCCGCCCGAGGCCTTCACCACCGCCTTCGACTGGAGCTGGGAAGACTTCGCCGGCTATCGCAGGGCGATCGAAAAGGCGCTGTCGATCAATGTCGCCCCGCTGGTGGGCCACAGCGTGATCCGCCTGTGGGTGATGGGTGGCGCGGCCCAGGAACGCGCGGCCACGCCCAACGAGATCGTCGCCATGCAGGACCTGCTGCGCCAGTGCCTGGAGGCCGGCGCGGTGGGCCTGTCGACCAGCTTCGTCGACATCGACGAGAACGGCCGCCCGGTGCCGAGCCGCTTCGCCCAGTTCGAGGAGCTGGACGCGCTTTCGGCGACGCTGGGCGAGTTCGGCCGGATGTTGCAGTGCGTGCCGGAGTTCTACGACACCGACATCACCATCGCGCGCATCGACCAGTTGTCGGAGCTGTCGCTGAAGCACGGCATTCCCACGACCTTCTCGCCGGTGTTCGACAGCCGGGCGACGCCGAACAACGTGCCGCGGATCATGGCCCGGGTGGAGGCGCAGTTCGCGCGCGGCGCCCGCGTCTGGCCGCAGATGCAGACCCGGCCGATCGATGTCAGCTTCTCGCTGCTGCGGCCCAGCCTGTTTTTCGCCCGCCTGCCCCGCTGGGTGCGGGTGCTGCGCCAGCCGGTGGAGGCGCGCCTCGCCTCGCTGAACGATCCGGAGACCAAGGCCAAGATGGTCGCCGACCTCGGCCCCGATGGCGGCGAGCGGATGATGGGCAAGCTGGTGGTGCGGGGCGGCGACGCCGCGCCGAGCGACCTGATCGGCAAGACGCTCAGCGAGATCGCCGCGGCGCGCGGCCAGGCGCCGGCGCTGGCCCTGATCGACCTGTCGCTGGAGAACGGCCTGGACGTGGCCTTCCTCGCCGCCTCGACCGGTCACGAGGACACCGACCGGATCGGGCCGATGCTGGCCAATCCGCTGGTGCACATCGGCGCCAGCGACGGCGGCGCGCACATCTCGTCGTTCTCGACCTATGGCGACACCGGCTACCTGTTCAGCGAATTCGTCCGCAAGGGCGGCCACCTTTCCCTCGAGCAGGCCGTGGCCAAGATCACCGGCGAGACGGCCGACATCTGGGGCCTGAAGGATCGCGGGCGGCTGAAGGCGGGCCTGGCGGCCGACATCGTGGTCTTCGATCCCGAAACCATCGACCGCGAGGCCGAACTGCCGTCGTTCGACATGCCGGGCGACGGCATGCGCTATGTGCGCGGCGCGCGCGGGATCGACACGGTGCTGGTCAACGGCCAGGTGGCCTATGCGGACGGCGCCTATACCGAGGCGCGGTCGGGCGTGGTCTGCGTCTAGGCGCGCGCCGCGGAACTCGGACGACAATCATCCTGGCGTCATGGCCGGGCTTGTCCCGGCCACCCATGATCGCCGTCGACTTCACTAGGCTGCGGCGGGCGCCGCCGCTCTTCCCGGAACGTCTGTGATCATGGGTCGCCGGGACAGGCCCGGCGATGACGACTGATAGAAATGGTCTCTCGCATGAAAAAGCCGCCGCCGGACGGGTCCGACGGCGGCAGTTGAACTAGGAGAGCGCCCTAGTAGGGATAGTAGGTCCGCTCATAGCGGCGGTCGTAGCGATCCTCGTACCGCGGCTGGGCGTAATAGGTGTTGTAGCCGTAGCGGTTGTCGTAACCGCGATAGGCCGGGCGGCTGTAGTAGCTCGTGCGGTAGCCGTCGCAGGTCCCGGACGACTTGGCCGACGAACGGCCGATATTGTTGCCCAGGGCCGCGCCGGCCACGGCGCCAATCACCGCGCCGCCGGCGCGGCCGTCGTGGTGGCCCGCCAGGCTGGAGCCCAGCAGGGCGCCGGCGATGCCGCCGAGGACGGCGCCGGTCGTGCCGTTGTCGTGGGTCTTCTGCTGGCACGGGTCGCGGCCATAGTCGTAGCCGTACGACTGGGCGAAGGTGGGGGTGGCGACCGAGCCCGCCGCCAGGGCGGCGATCACGGCGCCGGAAATCGCAGCGAGTTTCATGTCTAGCTCCTGTTTCTCCGTCGCGGGCGGGGGATAGGTCCCGTCCTTGGAGACGCATGAAACACCTTGGCCGCTGAACGGCGTCTGAGACCGCGGTTATGTTGCGTTCATCGTCGCACTCGGCCCCGCGAAGGCCGGCGCACCAGGAAGCGCCACCCGAAAAGCCCGGAAATGATCGCGCCAAAAGCGAAGCCTGTTGAGGCTTGTTATGAATTCTACCTAAGATCGGAGCGTTAACCATGTTCCACACGCGCCACTTGCGACGCGTCAAAATCCTCCGGGGGTTCCCTTGAAGTTCATTGCGATGACGGCGGCCGCGATCGCGGCGACCGCCCTGGCGGCCAGCGCCGCCCAGGCCAGCACCGTGACCGTCCTGCCGGGCGGCGCCTGGACCAATCCGGCGGGTGAGAACTCCGGCGGCGGCAGCTCGGCCATCACCGGGACCAACGCCCGCTCGGGCAACGGCTCGATCGAGCTGTTCGGCGACCGCACCCGCTTCGTAATGGGCGACCTCTACAGCCCGGCCTCGAACCTCGGCCTGCTCAGCAATTTCACCGATCTGGCCTTCGACTGGCAGATCGCCACCGACTCGGTCAGCGCGCTCGATCCCGACTATTCGCCGGCCCTGCGGATCACCTACTGGTCGGGCGGCGTGAGGGACGAGCTGGTCTGGGAAGCCGCCTATAACGGCCTCTATGGCGCGGCGACCAATCCGGGCGTCTGGTACTCCACCAGCTCCAGCTCGACCTTCTACAAGAAGAGCCTCGGCAACGAGAACGACGAGCGCACCATCGCCTCGTGGCTGAGCACCATCTCACCCGACGCCTATGTCTCGGCGATCTATATCGGCGTCGGCAGCAGCGCCGGCTCGAAGTACCACGCCTTCGCCGACAACGTCGTGGCGAACGGAACCACCTACAACTTCGAGATCGCCGGCAAGGGCGTTCCGGAGCCTGCCACCTGGGCCCTGATGATCCTGGGCTTCGGCGCCGTCGGCCTGATGGCCCGCGGCCAGCGCCGCAAGGCCGCCGCCTGATCGAAACGCCTTCGCGGACCCGGAGAACCCCGGCCTCACGGCCGGGGTTCTTCTACGTGAAGCGCGCGACCACCACCGAGCAGTTGTCCTGACGCGGCCGATCGAGGGCCTCGACCGCTTCCAGCAGGGCCGTGGCGAGCGCGTCGCCGGAGCCCTCCGCCGAGACGATGCGCCCGATCTCCTCGGGGACCAGGCTGTCCAGCCCATCGCTGGCCAGAACAAGGATGTCGCCGGCGGCCAGGGGCACGAGGTCGGCGGTTTCGTCCATCCGCATCGCCTGGATCGGGCGGCCGGTCAGGACCGAGGTGATCGAGTTACGGTCGCGGCGCGACGCCGCCTCCTCGGCGCTCATCTCGCCACGCGCCACCTGGGCGTCGAGCAGGCCGCCCACCGAATGGTCGGCGTTGAGCCGCTCGGCCCGTCCCGCCCGCACCCGCCACAGCGGCGAGTCGCCCATGGAGAAGAACATCAGCCCGTCCGGCCCGAGTTGGACGATCACCAGGGAGCCGCTCATGCCCTCCAGGTCCGGTTCGGTCTGGATGTGGGTCTTGATCGGCGTGTTGGCCGAGAGCGCGGCGGCGCGCAGGGCGGAGCCCGCCGGCCCCTCCCCGCCGTAGGGCGCCTCGGCCAGGGCCTCGGCGACCGCCTCGACGATCACGCCTGCGGCCACGTCGCCGCCGACCGCCCCGCCCATGCCGTCGGAGAGCACGAGGAAGCGCGCCGCGCCACGGGCGTCCGGCGCGATGGCGAAGCGGTCCTCCTGGCGCTGGCGCTTGCCCAGCAGCTGACCTGCGCCGATGTCGGCCTTCAGCGGCATGGCGTCAGGCCGAGAGCGCCTGGGCCCAGTTCCAGTCCGGGCCGCAGCACGGCACGAAGCGGAACTCCGTCGCTCCGGCCTTGATCACGTCGCCGGCGGCCAGCAGGGCGGCCGAGCGGACCCGGGCGCCGTTGACATAGGTGTGGTTGGTCGCGGCGTCGGCCTCGCGGATGTCGAAGGAGCCGTCGGTCTCGTCGAACGAGACGATGAAGTGCATGCCCGAAAGCTGGTCGTCGCCGAGATTGAGCTGCAGGCGCGCGTCCCCGCCCCGCCCCACCAGGGTGCGGCCGTAGCTGAGCGGCAGGGCCATGCCGAGG
Organism: uncultured Phenylobacterium sp.; assembly: GCA_945952175.1. GTDB lineage: Bacteria > Pseudomonadota > Alphaproteobacteria > Caulobacterales > Caulobacteraceae > Phenylobacterium. The sequence goes on from CAMFHW010000160.1 coordinate 6,265, forward strand.
CCCGGCCCCTTGACGACCAGCAGAACGGCGCAGACCGGCTGGCTGGCGGTGTCGGCGGGATAGGTTACGCGCGGTCCGTGGCCGCCGGAGGCCGGCTCGACGGTGATGCGTCCGGCCCTGGGCTTGGCGCCGTCCGCCGAGGCGCGGCCGCCCGGGATGGCGGCGCGGGTGACGTCATCGTCGTCGTCATCCTCCTCGTCGTCGTAATAGCCGCCCTGGCCATAGGCGCGGGTCTTGTCCGGGTCGCCGCCGCGGCCGGCGGGCGCGGGGCGATAGGGCTTGGTCTTTTCGTCGTCGTGGTCGGACATCGCGTCCTCCTAAAGCTTGTCGACGGAATAGCGGGCGTCGGGCGCGCCGAACTCGACGACGTCGCCCAGATTGATCGGCTGGTCGCCCGCGCCCTTGATCTCGCGGCCGTTGACGCGGGTTCCGCCGGTCGAGCCCAGGTCGCGCAGGACGAAGCCCTGGCCGGGGACCCAGAGGATCCGCGCATGGCGGCGCGAGGTGCCGGGCGAGCCGAAGCCGGCGCCGCGGCCGATCTCGAAGCCGATCTGGCCGGCCAGGTCGTCCTGGCGCACGACCAGGCTTTTGCCCGAGGCCTCGGCGACGCCGCGGAAGATCACGCCGTGCGGCGGACCGGCCGCCGCCGCGCCGCGGGCGCCCGAGGCGGGGGCCGCAGCGCCCGCCCCCCCAGCGCCACCTCGCCGGCGGGCGAGGAAGAAGGCGAGCAGGCCCAGGGCCACCACGGCGATGGCGGCGCCGACGCCCTCGTAGAGCCGGTTCTGCTTCTTCTCGTCAGCGGCGGCCTGGTCCTTGGCCGCCTTGTCCTTGGCCGCCTGGTCGGCCTTGGCCGCGGCCGCCGCGGCGGCGGCCGGATCGCAGGCGTCGCGGGTCGAGACGAAGGCGATGTTCTGCCGCTGGAGGTAGGGGGTGATGTCGGCGGCCGACAGCGACAGGTTCACGCTGCGCGCGCCGCTCCAGAAGGCAGTGTCGATGGCGATGACCCGCCCGCACAGATCCATCAGCGGCCCGCCGCTCATGCCGTGGTTCAAGGCCGCGGTGTGCTGGATCTGCCCCACGGCCGGCATGCCGGGCCGCCAGGGCGCGGTCTGGGTGGTCGAGACGATGCCGTCGGTCATGGTGGGCGTCGACTTCACCACCTGCCACTGGTCGATGTCGGTGCCGGGATAGCCGATGGCGCGCACCGGCAGGTTCTCGGTCACCGGCCCGACGGCCAGAGGCACCGGCGGGGCGAAGAAGTTGGCTACGTAGAGCACGGCGATGTCGGTGGCGCTGTCGCCGCTGACGAAGCGGGCCGGCGAGACGACCGCCTCGCCGCCCCCGCTCGCCTGGCGGTCGCCCTTGGGGGCGACGATGCGGATCTGGCTGGCGTCGGCGTCGGCGATCACATGGTAGTTGGTGACCACGTAGCTGCCGGAATCGCTCTTGCCGACCACCACGCCGGAGCCGAACGAGACTCCGTCCTGGGTGAGGCCCACCACCCGCACGATGCTGGGGAACAGGGCCGAGAAATTGGCCTGACCCGGCGCCTGGGCGGGGGCCGGGCCCGCCAGGACCAGGGACGCGGCGAAGGCCGCCGCCGCCAGATGGTCTCGAAACCTCATCACCTCACCCCCTCCATCCACCTAGTCGATCAGAATCGTGAAGCCCGCGCGGCCGAGCTGCAGGCGATCGCCGGTGCTGACCACCTCGGCCGTGGCGTCCTTCAGCATGCGGTCGTTCAGGAACACCGGCTCGGCGGCGGCCTTGCGCAGCATCAGCCGGCCTTCGCTCACCCAGAACTGCACGTGGCGTGGCGCGACGCCATCGCCGGCCAGCGGCAGGTCGTCCCGCGCATGGGCGCCGACCCAGGCGAGCGGCGTCAGCGCCGGGCCGGCCAGCCGGCGGCCCTGGCCCTCGGCGTCGATCAGCACGAGGTCGCGGCGAAACGGGGTCGGGGCGCTGGCCGGGGGTCGAGCAAGCTTCGGGGCGCCGGTCGGTCGCCGGCGGAACAGGGCCCAGCCGCCGAGAGCGGCCAGCAACACCGCGGCCCCGGCCCCGGCCCCGGCGACGACAGGGTTGCGCTCGATCGCGCCGGTGACGAACGCCGCGGGCGAGGGCTTGGGGG
>CAMFHW010000161.1 GCA_945952175.1 uncultured Phenylobacterium sp.
CAAGGATCCGCCGATCAACGGCGCGTCGAACTGCCCCAGCGGTCCCTGCAACGGGAACACCTGGCCGCAGCTGTACGACGCCCTGGGTCGCTACATCTTCGTGGGCGTCTCGGCCGACTTCTAAGCCAGCGCCCAGCTTCGAGATCGGGGGCGGCGGAGCGATCCGCCGCCCCCTTTTTCTTGGGTCGAGGCCCCGGGGGCTTTCCCATCGGAACGTGCTGGCCCGGGCCGGCCGCGATCTTCCGTGGGCGCACCGACGCATTCCCTTCCCACGCCGCGCGCTCTAGGCTCCCTTTCCCCCGGGGAGGGACGACCATGGATGACGCCCGATGGGCGCGACGCGATCTGCTGATGACGGCCGCTGCGGCCGGGTTGGCCGGCTGCGCGCCCTTCCGCGAGCGCAACCTCGTCACCATCAACCTGGCCGACGTTCAGCCGCCGGTGGTCGCCCAGAAGCCGGAAGACGCCGGCGCCCTGCTGGAGACCGCCTTCGACCAGGCCCGGCGCATGACCGTGCCCGTGGCGCTCGACAGTCACGGCCCCTTCCAGTTCGTGGTCGACACCGGCGCCAACCGTTCGGTGGTCTCGGCGGAGCTGGCCCAGCGACTGGGCCTCAAGGTCGACGGCAATGCGCCGGTCCATGGCATCGCCGGGGTCGAGCCGGCCACGCTCTACCGGGTGGATCGTATGCGGGTCGCTTCGGGCTTGCAGCTGCCCGGCCTGCCGGGCGCCAAGCTGGGCGCCGCCGGCCTGCTGGGCGTCGACGTGTTGGAGGACCGCCGCGTCACCCTCGACTTCATCTCCAACCGCTTCGAGATCGCCACCTCCGCCCAGGGCGCCAGCATCGGCCAGGGACATGACACGCGCCTGGGCGAGGCCGGGCCGCAGATCGTGAAGGTCTCCGCCCGCTACCGGTTCGGCCAGCTGGTCATCGTCGGCGCCGAGGTGGCCGGCGTCCCGGTCTCGGCCTTCCTGGATTCGGGGTCGCAGATCAGCGTCGGCAATCTCGCTCTGCGCGAAGCGGTCCTGCGCCAGATGCCCGAACTGGCCGAACGGTTCGTGGAGGTGCCGTTGGTCAGCGCCACCGGTCAGATCGCGCGCGGAGAGCTCGCCTTGCTGCCGTCCCTGAGGCTGGGGGCGCTGAAGCTCCAGCGCCTGCTGGCGGTGTTCGCCGACCTGCACATCTTCAAGCTCTGGGAGTTGCAGGACCGACCCTCGATCCTGATCGGCATCGACGTGCTGCGGCAGTTCCAGAACGTCGTCCTGGACTTCGGCCGGCGCGAGGTGACCTTCCAGGCTCCGCCGAGCAAGCGGGCGCGCAACGATCCTCGGACGCCTTAGCGCACCGGCGTCGGGGCCATCACCGTCGAGCCCTGGACGCCCAGGCGGCTCTTCGCCATCTCATCCAGCAGACCCTGGGCGCGCGGGTCGCCCAGCACCCACGCGGCGGCGGCCAGCCCGCGGATCGAGGTCGCCGAGACGCCGAAGGCCTTCTGCAGGGCCTCGAAGGGCGAGGTCTGGGTGTTCATGCGCTTCAGGCGCGCCTCGCCCTGGATTCCGGCCAGCGCCTTGGCCTTGTCCACGGCCTGGTAGAAGCCGCCGATCTCGTCGACGAGACCGAGGCTCTTGGCCTGGGCGCCGGTCCAGACCCGACCCTTGGCGATCTCGCGCACCCGGGTTTCGGGCAAGCCGCGGCCCTCCGCGACGCGGGTGACGAAATTGCCGTAGATCTGGTCCATCCACTTGGCGAAGGCCGCGCGCTGGGCCGGCGTGAACTCCTTGGCCGAGCCGAAGGCGCCGGCATAGTCGCCGCCGACCCCCAGGCCGCGGATATCGACCCCGAACCGGGCCAGGGCCTCGCCGACCACGAACTTGCCGCCGAACACGCCGATCGAGCCCGTCAGGCTGGTGGGCTCGGCGACGATGGCCGAGGCCTCGGAGCTGATCCAGTAGCCGCCCGAGGCGGCGTAGGTCCCCATGGAGACCACCACCGGTTTCTTGGCCGCCTTGGCCGCGCGCACGGCCGCCAGGATCTGTTCGGACGCGGTATCCGAACCGCCGGGCGAATTCACCCGGAACACGATCGCCTTGACCTCCTTGGCCTCGGCCGCGTCGTAGATCGCTTTCGAGACCGTGTCGGAATAGATGGTCGAACCGCCGGAGAACGGATTGGTCGCGCCGTCGTGGCCGGTGACGATCGGCCCCTCGGCCTCGACCACGGCGATGACCGGACCCACCGCGGGGCTGGGGTCGCGCGGCTGGCGCACATAGTCGTCGAAGTCGACCAGCTTGGCGTCGGAGCCCGCCTTGTCGAGCAGGGTCTTCTGCGCCTCGCGCACCTGGCCGACCTTGTCGACCAGCTTCAGCTTCTGCGCCTCCTCGGCCATGTAGGGGCCGGCCTCGAGCGTCTTGGCGACGGCGTCGGCGGCCTGCTTGCGGTCGGCCGCGGCGGTGGCGACGGCGGTCTGATAGATCGAGCCCATCCAGGACAGCTCGGACTCGCGGTGGGCCGGTGTGTAGTCGTCGTAGAGATAGCCGTTGACCGCGTTCTTGTACTCGTAACGCTGCTCGTAATTGGCCTTCACGCCGTACTTGTCGAAGAAGCGCTTGAAGAAGATGTCCTCGGAGCTCGCGCCGGTCACCTGGAACGACGACCCGGGCTGCATCCAGAACTCGTCAGCCGAGGCGCCCAGCATGTAGGTCGAGGTGACCATGCCGGAGGGGTAGAGCCCCTGGCTGTGGGCCAGCACCGGCTTGCCGGTGGCGCGGAAGCGCTTGACCGCGAGACGGATCTCGTCGGCCGCCGCGGGCTCGATGCCGCCTTCCGGGAGGCGGATCATGAGGGCGCGGATGTGGTCGTCGGTCTCGGCGCGCTTCAGGGTCTGGATGACGCTCAGCACCGACAGCGAACGCCGCCCGATGGCGGCAAGCGGATTGCTGGGCTCCTGATCGGAGAGCGGCTGGCGCAGGTCGAGGTCCAACACGGCGTGGGCCGGGGTGGGCTCGGGCTTGGCGGCGCTGGCCGCCATCACGATCAGGACGAAGGGCACGCCCACCAGGAACAGGACCAGGCCTGCGAAGACGCCGGCCGCGGTGATGAGAAACTGCTTCATGGCTTGCCCGGGACGAGGAGGAGCGCGAACCGTCCCGGCTTACACGCAAATCACCGCGCGCCGCCAGCACGCGCCGCGTTTGGCCAGCCGATTCGGCGGAAAGTCGTCCGCCGTCAGCCGATCGTGACCTGCTCGCCGTCGCGCAGCAGGGGGATGGCGTTGCGGCGCAGGTGGTGGGTGCCCGGATTGACGATGGCCTCGGCGGAATACTGCGCCAGGTAGACCCGGCGCATCTTCGAGGTCTGGTTCGAGCCGGTGGCGTGCAGCAGGCGGCTGGAGAAGGCCACCACGCTGCCGGCCGGAACCTCGACGGTCACCGCGGCGTCGGAATCGGTCCAGCCGACCAGGTCGTTGCTGCCTGGTTGCTTGGCGTGGGGCAGGACCTGCTCGCGGGATTCCGGCACGGCGGAGAAGGGCAGGAGTCGCACGGTGCCGTTCTCGACCGGGGCGTCGTCCAGCGGGCACCAGCAGGTCAGGTAGGGCTTGTGGTCTTTCGGCCCGCCGTAGGTGTTCATGTAGCCGGAGTCCTGATGCCAGGCGAACGGCAGGCCGCCGTCCGGTCCCTTCACGACGTACTGGTCGAAGAAGAAATAGACGTCGTCGCCCAAGGTGGCGCGGCAGATCCTGGCCATGGTGTCGCTGAACAGCATCGAGCGCAGGGCCGGCTGCTGGCGCTGGCATTCGTTGGCGAAGTAGCGGCGGCCGCGATGGGTGATGCCGATGCTGTCGACGCCCATCTCGTCCATCTTCGCGTCCTCGCGGGCGATGAAGCTCTCGCACTGCTCGCGCAGGAGATCGAGCATGGGGCCAACCAGGGCGGCCTCGAACACGGCGTAGCCCTCGGTGGCGAACTGTTCGCGCTGCTGGTCGTACATGCGGAACCTCCCTGGTTGCGGTCAGGGTCGCGCCGACGAGCCATAGGATCAAATCGAATTCTTTCGACAGTTCATGCATCAATGTTATGGACGACCATGCGCATGCGGCAGGTCGAAGCGTTTCGGGCCGTGATGATGAGCGGCGGGGTCACCGCGGCCGCCCAGATGCTGAACGTCAGCCAGCCGGCGGTCAGCCGCCTGATCGCCGACCTGGAGCACGAGGTTGGCTTCTCGCTCTTCGAACGGCGCGGCGGGCGGGTCTTCCCGACCGGCCAGGCCCAGGCCCTGTACGAGGCGGTGCAACGGAGCTTCACGGGCCTCGACCTCCTGGACCAGGCGGCCCGCCGGATCCGGGCCCATCCGGTGGGGACCATCCGCGTCGCCGCCCTGGCGGCCCTGGCGGCGGGCGTCCTGCCGCCGGTGATCGCCGCCTTCCAGGCGCGCTATCCCGACATCCGCGTGACCGTGGAGTCGCTGGGCCAGAGGGGTGTGCTCGACCGGGTGTTCCTGGGCCAGGCCGATCTCGGGCTGGCGGTGGCCGCGCCGCCGCGCGTCGGGGTGGCGAGCGCGCCCCTGGCGGAGGCGGAATATGTCTGCCTGCTGCCCGCCGGTCACAGGCTGGCCGCGTCAGAGGCGGTCGACGTCGTGGACTTGGCGGGCGAAACCTTCATCGGCCCGATGCACGAGGCCGACGCCCTGTGGTTCGGAATCGACGAGGTGCTGGCGCGCCACGGCGTGTCGGTCGAACGGCGGCTGGAGACCCAGCATTCCTTCGCGGCCTACGCCTTCGTCGAGGCGGGCCTGGGGGTGACGGTGGTCGAGCCGTTCTCCGCGCCGCTGTTCCACCGGCTGGGCGTGGTGGTGAAGCCGTTCCGGCCGGCGCTGAGCGTCGGCTTCGCCCTGTTCGAGCCGGAGATCGGACCGACCCCGCCGGTCATCGACGAGTTCCGGACGGCGGTGCTGGCCGCGGGCGACGAGCGGCTGGCGATGACGGCCCGGCTGGCCCGCGGGCGCCCCTAGCGCATTTCCGCCGAAGCGGGCGCGGTCCAGACCAGCCGCCGGACGAGATCCAGGGTCAGGGGCTGGCTCGCCTGCAGGCCGTGCAGGTCGTGGATGGCGTCGAGGCCGATCGACGACAGGCGCGCCTCGCCCGGCTGACCTTCATGGCTCGGAAGGATCAGGGCCGCGTTCATCTGCGGCGCCTTGATAAGCAGCATCTGGATCACCCGGCGCGCCTTGGCGGGTGACTGAGCCAGCTTAGAATCGCGACGCACCGCGTCGGCGACCATGCCGAGGACCTCGTCCAGCCCGGTCGCGGCGATCCGGCGGGCGACCTCGACGGGCATGGCCCCGAGGCCGTCGATCTCCATTACAGATTCATTGAACAGATACAACATTTGAACCGGGCAGCGGGCGCGATCGCTTGCAGGTTCTTTATTGGGCTGGTGGTTTCAAGAGTTTGAATCAAGTCGAAATAGTATTGGGTATGGTTATACTCAATTTGGGGGTGTTGCGTGTGGCGCCAGGCTAGTTCGAAAGCGAGCCGGAGCGTCGCGCCGGCATAGTGATCCAGTCCCCGGCCGCTAGCGGGTTTTGGCGCTGTCCCCTGGTCTCGGCTACACAGCGGGGATGGCGGACGTTCAGACTCAGGCCGAGAAGTATCCGAGGCGGACCGAGCGGCGGCTCAGGACGCGGGGGCGGATCCTGGAGGCGGCGGCGCGGCTGTTCGACAGCACCGGCTATGGCGGCGCCACGATGAACGCGATCGCCACGGCCGCGGACGTGCACGTCACGACGCTGTTCACCCACTTCAAGACCAAGCAGGAACTGGCCATCAGCCTCAGCGACCAGGCGGTCGAGCGGCTGGCGCAGCTGATCGCCGAGGCCAAGGGGCGCACGCCGTTCTTCGATTTCTATCTGGGTCTGGTCCTGGAGACGGCCCGGCAGCTGGGCGGTCAGCCGGCGCCCAGCGTGCCGGTCTGGCGCGAGCTGGGGCAGGATCCCGAACTCGCCTTCGTCTGGGCGCGATATGAGCGACGCCAGGTCGAGCTTCTCGCCGACTATGTCGCCGCTGAATACCGCCTTGATGCGGGCCGCGACTATCGGCCGGAACTGGTGGCGAGCCTAATGCTCGCCGCCTCCTGGGCCTCCCACAGGCGGGTGGCCGCCGAGGGCGGGGCTGCCGGCGCGCCGGATCTGGAGGCGGAGACGGCGAGGGCGGTGTCCATCGCCATCGAGATGGGCCGCGCGGTGCTGGAGCCGAGGGCGGGCTGAGCTGCGGAACGCGCGCCTTCGATCTCCACGCAGCGGCGGGCGCCTCAGTGCGTAGATAATCCTATTGAAATAGAATTATCATGTATGATAGATCAAACTCCACGAATGGAGCGCGGGAGGACCGTGATGATCGCCATAGACGTAAATGCGCGCGCGCGTTTCGCGGCCGCCTTCGCCAGCAGCGCCTGTGCGGAGGACCTCCGGGCCCTGGCCGCGAGGCTGCGGCGCGGGGATCGCAGCGTCGGCGACGAGCTGGACCTGGCGGCGGCCTTCGCGGACGCCGCTTTCGCCACCCCGTGGCGGATCGCCGAGGTCTATGACGCGGCGGCGCAGGGTTGGCTGGGCGAGGCCGTCGGCGGGCCGGCCATCTCCTTTAAGGCGCGCGCGCCGTTGCCGCCCGTCGAGGCGTTCTGGCCCGCGTTCTGGGATCTCGTCGGCGCGACGGGGCTGAGCGCCGGCGAGACCACCATGCGCACCGCCGCGCTCGCCATAGGCCTGCACCCGGATTTCCAGGTGGCGACCGCCGAGGTCTGCGCGGCCTATCCCTGCGTGATGGAGGCGGCCAGGGCCGGCTTCCCGGCGCGCACCCAGCTGGCCGACATCGCGGCCTGCCCTGCGGGGTCGCTGGGCGAGGAATTCCATAGGCTGATCGTCGACAACGGGTTCGACCTCGAGGTGCTGGACCGCGACGCGCTCGGCCTCGCCAGCCTCATGCCGCCGCTGGACTATCTCAACGCCCGCATGCTCCAGGCGCACGACCTCTGGCACATCGTCGCCGGCTATCGCACCACGGCTCTGCACGAGGTGGCGATCTCGGCCTTCCAGGCGGCCCAGTTCGGCCACACCTATTCGGCGATGTTCCTGGCCATGGTGGCCGCCAGCGGGGCGGTGCGCGATCCGGCGTTCTTCGCGATGCTGATGGAGACCATCCTCAGCGCCTGGACCCATGGCCGCCGCACGCCGCCGATGCTGCTGATTCCCTGGGAGCAGGTCTGGGGCCGCCCGACCGAGGCGATCCGCGCCGAATTCGGGGTGACGCCCTACGCCTCGCCCTATCCCGCCGACGTCTTCGAGCAACTCGCGGCGGCTGCCTAGCGGGCCTCCGGCAAGGGCGCGGCTCTTGCCTCCGCGGCCTCGGAGGCCGATCTTTCAGCCAGCCTGGAGGATGAAGCCATGAGCTATGCCGTCGGCCCTGGCGATCTGGTGATCTGCGTCAACGTCGCCCCGAACCACGCCACCGGACGGCCTGTGCCGCTGGTCGCGGGCGAGACCTATCGCGTACTGGGCGTCATGGAATTCGGCTGCCCGTGCGGGCGGTCCGACCACCTGCTGGACATCGGCATCGATTTCGCGTGGTGCCAGACACGGTTCCGGCTCCTCCCGAAACCCAAGGCTCAAGCCAAGACGAAACGCGTCTCGGCGCCGAAAGAGGTCGAGACGGTCTGAGGGTTGGGGCGCCGCGGCCTGCGCCGAGCGCGGATTTCGTGGATCGCAGCGGGCGAGCAGCGACAACGATGAGCTCGGAATGTTCTTTTTTTGTTCCAACGCTGCCGTGGCCGTGTCATTCTCCAGCGGTGCAATTGGAGCGCGCCAGGCTGGGGCGGCGCGCGGGAGGCCTAATGACCCAACGACGACGTGACGCGCCGCTGCCGCCGCAACCTCGGTGGGGCGCGGGCTCCGCGGAGATCCGGTGCAAAGGCCGCTTGCAAAGGCAGCGAAGCCTGGGCGTGTCCACCCCAGCGCGCAGGCGTCACGGCGCCGATATATTCGCTGATCGTCGCGCCGTCGGGCCGGCGGAATGAATGGTCGGAGTGGCAGGATTTGAACCTGCGACCCCCGCGTCCCGAACGCGGTGCTCTACCAGACTGAGCCACACTCCGACTTGGGAGGGCGCCTTATAGAGGACGAGTTTCGTGGCCGCAAGCGACCTCAGAGGCGTTGCATCCTGTGCAGCCTTACGCTATCTCCACCGCCTCGCGCGGGGGGACCCCCGTCGCCGTTCCTGCTGGGGAATGGTGTAATGGTAACACTGCGGTTTTTGGTACCGTCATTCTAGGTTCGAGTCCTAGTTCCCCAGCCACTTCCCGGAATGCGATCCAGGCTCAGATGAGCCGC
>CAMFHW010000162.1 GCA_945952175.1 uncultured Phenylobacterium sp.
CTGCAGGACACCATGCGCGCCATCGCCCAGAGCGCGGCCGGCATCCGCAGTTCCACCGGCGAGATCAGCAACGCTTCCACCGACCTGTCGCGCCGCACCGAGCGCCAGGCCGCGAGCCTGGAAGAAACCGCCGCCGCCCTCGACCAGATCACCGTGACGGTGAAGACCGCGGCCAATGGCGCGCGCGAGACCCAGAACGTCGTCACCGCCTCGCGCCAGGAAACGGAACGCTCCGGCGTCATCGTCCGCGAGGCCGTCGAGGCCATGGGCGAGATCGAGCAGAGCTCGGGCCAGATCTCCTCGATCATCGGCGTCATCGACGAGATCGCGTTCCAGACCAACCTGCTGGCGCTCAACGCCGGGGTGGAAGCCGCGCGGGCCGGTGATGCGGGCAAGGGCTTCGCGGTGGTCGCATCCGAAGTCCGCGCGCTCGCCCAGCGCTCCGCCGAGGCCGCCAAGGAAATCAAGGCGTTGATCTCGAATTCTTCGGCCCAGGTCGAGCATGGCGTGACCCTGGTCGGCCAGGCTGGCGAGGCCCTGGAGCGCATCGCGATCCAGGTCGCCCAGATCGACACCCTGGTGGCCACCATCGCCGCCTCCGCCACCGAGCAGTCGGCCGGGCTCGCCCAGGTCAACACCGCCGTCAACGGCATGGACCAGGTGACCCAGCAGAACGCCGCCATGGTCGAGGAGAGCACCGCCGCGACCCAGACCCTTCGCCGCGAAGTCGAGGACCTGTTTGCGATGATCGCCCGGTTCCGGATCGGCGAAGGCGAGGCGGAGACGCGCCGCGCCGCCTGATCGGCGGTTGCCGCCGGCTCCCAGGCGGCTAAGGTTCGGCCCTCATTCAAGCCGAGACCGGGAGTGCGACGCCCATGAGCCTGTCCGACTATTCGGAGCACGACGGCCTGGGGCTCGCCGCCCTGGTGGCCAAGGGCGAGGTGACGCCCCTGGAGCTGGTCGAGGCCGCCATCGCGCGGATCGAGCGCCACAACCCCACCCTCAACGCGGTGGTCTACAAGGCCTATGACGAGGCGCGAGAACGCGCCAAAGGCCCCCTGCCCGACGGCCCCTTCAAGGGCGTGCCCTTCCTGATCAAGGACCTGGGCATGCCGGTGGCCGGCTGGCCGCGCAGCTATGGCAGCCGCTTCGCCCGCAACATCGTCGACACCGAGGACGGCGGCTTGACCGCCCGCTATCGCGAGTCCGGCGTCATTCCGTTGGGCAAGACCAACACCCCGGAATACGGCATCACCGGCACCACCGAGGGCCAGCATCTCGGGGCCTGCCGCAATCCCTGGAACCCGGACCATATCTCCGGCGGCTCGTCCGGCGGCGCGGCCTCGGCGGTGGCGGCCGGCATCGTGCCTCTGGCGCACGCCTCCGACGGCCTGGGCTCGATCCGCATCCCTGCCGCCTGCTGCGGCCTGGTCGGCCTGAAGGTCACCCGCGACCGCAATCCGAACGGCGGCGACGACACCGCCTACGCCATGGGCTTCACCGTCGACCACGTGGTCACCCGCACGGTGCGCGACAGCGCCGCCATGCTGGATGCGACCGGCATCCCTCGACCCGACGCGCCCTTCGCCGCCCCGCCCAAGGCGCGGCCCTATGTGGAAGAGATCGAGCAGAGCCCCGGCAAGCTGAAGATCGCCTGGTCCTCGGAGACCCCGTCCGCCCGCCCGATCGATCCGCAGATCCAGGCGGCGCTCGAACGCACCGCCGACCTGCTGAAGCGGCTCGGCCACGACGTGGTCGAGCAGGGCCTGGGCATCGACTATCGCGCCCTCTATGCGGCGCGCGGTCCCGTCTCGGGCGCCAATTTCGCCGCCGACATGGCCCGGCTGATCGAGCAGATCGGCCGCGAGCCCGAGCCCGACGAGCTGGAAGCGCTCACCTGGGCCTCGCTGAAGGGCGGCCGCAAGGTGACCGGCGAGCAGGCCTTCCGCGGCTGGCAGGACCTGCGGGTGCTGAACCGCAAGACGCTGGCCTTCTTCGAGGACTGGGACGTCTATCTCTGTCCGGTGCTCGGTACGCCGGTGCCCCCGGTCGGCCACATCGACCCGGTGAACCTGGAGCCCCGCGAGGTGAACCGCCGCCAGGGCGCGGCCTTCCCCTACACCCCGCCGTTCAACTTCTCCGGCCAACCTTCCCTCAGCCTGCCACTGGAGGTCTCGGATGACGGCCTTCCGGTGGGCATGATGTTCACCGCCCGCTTCGCCGACGAGGCCACCCTCTTCCGTCTCGCCGCCCAGCTTGAGAAGGAAGCTCCCTGGAAGGGCCGCAAGCCGCGGGTCTGGGGCTAGTGGCCCGCCGCGACTGGATGATGCTGGCGGCCCTCGTCGGGTTCGTCTCCGTGGCCATGGGCGCCTTCGCGGCCCACGGGGTCAGCGATCCCGCGGCCAAGGACCTGCTGAAGACCGGCTCGCTTTATGGCTTCGTTCATGGCCTGGCGACCCTCGCCTGCGCGGTGTTCCTGCAGCTCGGCGCGCAGCGGGCGCGGTTCGCGCCGCCGCTATTCCTGGTCGGCGTGTTGCTGTTCTCCGGCTCGCTCTACGCCCTGGCGTTCGGGGCGCCGCGCTGGGTGGGCGCGATCACGCCGCTGGGCGGCCTCTCCTTCATGGCCGGCTGGCTCACCCTCGCCTGGGCCGCCCGGCAGGTCCCGGCTCAGGCCTGAGGCCGGAACGCCAGGAAACGCAGGGCCAGCGCCGAGCCGATCAGGGCGACGAACATGGTCAGCGCCATCGGGCGCGGCGTGCCGTCGTGCAGCACGCCCGCCAGGCCCGAGGCCAGCGCCCCGACCCCGAACGAGGCGCCGCCCATAAGGGCCGAGACCGAGCCTGCCCGGCGCACGTCGACATTGAGCGCGCCCGCCATGGTGTTGCCCTGCATGAAGCCGTAGGTCCCGAGCAGGACGAACAGCAACGGCAGCACCGTCCAGGGCCCGCCCACACCGCTCACCGCCGCGACCGACAGCAGGGCCGCCGCGCCGACCGAGGCCAGGCTGGCCCGGCCCAGCACCTGGTCCGGCGTCCACCGCCGCAGCAGGTAGCGGTTCACCTGGCTGGAGCCGATGATCGCCGCGGCGTTCAGGCCGAAGATCCACGGGAACTGGGTCGGCGTGACGCCATAGGTTCCCATCAGCAGGTCCGGCGAGCCGGAGATGTAGGTGAACAGCGTCGCGCCGTTCAGCGCGCCCGCCAGGGCGTAGCCGACCAGGCGCGGCTGCATCAGCAGCGCGAGATAGGCCGCGAAAGGGTTCTCCGACCGGGCCTGGGCCAGCGTCTCGGTCGAGCGCGACTCCTCCAGGCGCCATAGAGAGAGGCTGCCGACGACCAAGCCGAAAGCGGCAAGGAACCAGAAGTTCAGCCGCCAGCCGCCGAGGGTCAGCAGGGCCGCCCCCAGCATCGGCGCGAGGATCGGCGCCAGGCCCATGATCAGGGTCATCAGCGACAGCATCCGCGCCGTCTCGGTGTGGTTGAAGCGGTCGCGGACGATCGCGCGCGCCACGACGCCGCCGGCGCAGCCGCCCATGGCCTGGACGAAGCGGGAGCCGATCAGGAAGTCCGGCGAGGTCGCCAGCGCGCAGGCGATGGACGCGACCACGTAGATCGCCACGCCCGCCACGATCGGCGGCAACCGCCCGAACCGGTCCGACGCCGGACCGTAGACGAACTGGCCGATCGCCATGCCGGCGAAGAAGGCCGCCAGCGTGCCCTGGGTCTGGGCCGCGCTCGCGTGCAGATCCCGCCCGATCGAGGGCAGGCTCGACAGGTACATGTCGATGGACATCGGCGCGAAGGCGGTGAGCGAGCCCAACAGGATCACCAGCCCCCACGGCGTGCGGTCCGGGGCGGAACTCTGGCGCGCGTCGGTCATCCCCGCCTTCTAGCGCGCTTCGAGCGGTTCGGAAGCCTTGCCTTACCCTGAAGGAAGCCGGGCAGGATGGGCCAAATCACTCAGGGAGCCCCGCCGCCATGTCCGACGCCCTCGCCCGCCAGATGCCGCCCGTCCAGCATGCCAAGGTCAACGGCATCGACATGGCCTATTACGAGGTCTGTAAGGGGCAGGGCACGCCGATCGTGTTCTGCCACGGCTTCCCGGAACTGGCCTTTTCGTGGCGCCACCAGCTCAAGGCCTGTGAGGCCGCCGGCCAATGGGCGATCGCGCCCGACCAGCGCGGCTATGGCCTGACCTCGCGCCCCGAGGCGGTGACCGACTACGACATGGAGCATCTGACCGGCGACCTGGTCGGCCTGCTCGATCATCTCGGCATCGAGAAGGCGGTGTTCTGCGGCCACGACTGGGGCGGCCTGATCGTGTGGCAGATGCCGCTGATGCACCTGGACCGCTGCGCCGGGATCATCGGCCTCAACACGCCCTTCCTGCGCCGCGGCCCGTTCGACCCGATCGCCGGCATGCGCATGGCCTTCGGCGAGGATATGTACATCGTCTGGTTCCAGAAGCCCGGCGAGGCCGACGCCGCCCTGGTCGCCGACGTCGACAAGACCATGCGATTTTTCATGCGCCGTCCCGCCGCGATGGCTGCGGCGGCCGGCTCGGAGGGCCCTGGCGTGTTCGACCAGTCCGGCGAGCCGCCGACCTCGACGCCATCGAACTTCGCCTTCGGCGACGCGCTGAAGGCCTGGGACAAGTCCGACACCGCTCACCAGCTGCTCAACCCCGAGGAACTCGCCGCCTTCGTCGAGACCTTCCAGGAGACCGGCTTCACCGGCGGCATCAACTGGTACCGCAACTTCACCCGCAACTGGGAGCGCTCGGCGGATTTCCCGACCCGCGTCGACGGCATCCCCTGCCTGATGATCATGGCCGAGAACGACGTGGTCCTCTCGCCCGCCATGGCCGACGGCATGGAGGAGGTGATCGGCGACCTGGAGAAGGTGCTGGTCAAGGAGAGCGGCCACTGGACCCAGCAGGAGAAGCCCGAGGAGGTCAGCCGCCTCGTGCTCGACTGGATGGGCCGGCGCTTCCCGAAATAAGCGCCGCCGTTCGGGCATCTCCAAGATTTCAATCGCTTCGGCGCGAAAGCCTTTCCGGTTTTCGCCGGCCGGGCTCTAATAGGCGGGATGGAACGCAACACCCCGCTCCCCACCGTCTCCTCGCCGGTCAACCGTCGGGGGCTGTTCCCGGACAACGAGCCGTTCGCCTATGGCTGGCTGCCGACCGGCGGCCCGCACGAGATCTTCTACGAGGAATGCGGCAATCCGAACGGCAAGCCCTGCGTGATCCTGCACGGCGGCCCGGGCGGGGCGATCAACCCGACCATGCGGCGGTTCTTCAACCCCGACAAATGGCGGATGGTGCTGTTCGACCAGCGCGGCTGCGGCAAGTCGCGGCCCAATGCGAGCCTGGACGACAACACCACCTGGTCCCTGATCGACGACATCGAGCGCCTGCGTATCCATCTCGGCATCGAGAAGTGGACCGTGTTCGGCGGCTCCTGGGGCTCGACCCTGGCCCTCGCCTACGCGGTGACCCATCCCCAGCGGGTCGAGGCCCTCGTGCTGCGGGGCGTCTTCCTGCTCACCCAGCGCGAGCTGAACTGGTTCTACCAGGACGGCGCCTCGATGCTGTTCCCGGACGCCTGGCAGCGCTTCCTCGCGCCGATCCCGGAGGCGGAGCGCGGCGATCTGGTCACCGCCTACCACAAGCGGCTGACGCACAAGGACCGGCGCGTGCAGGCCGAGGCCGCCGCCGCCTGGAGCCAGTGGGAAGGCGACACCATCTCGATCCGCGGCCCGGAGGCGCGGCCGTCGAAGTTCAACGAGATCGACTTCGCGATCGCCTTCGCCCGCATCGAGTGCCACTTCTTCGCCAACAATGGCTTCTTCAGCGAGGACGGCTGGCTCCTGAAGAACATCGGCAAGATCCGCGGCATTCCCGGCTGGATCGTCCAGGGCCGGTTCGACGTGGTCACGCCCATGGAAAGCGCCTGGAACCTGAAGACCGCCTGGCCCGAGGCGCGCTTCGAGGTGGTCTGGGACGCCGGCCACGCCTCGACCGAGCCTGGCATCGTCGACGCCCTGGTCCGGGCCACGGACCAGGCCCTGCTGGTCTAGGGGCCGTCCCGCGGCCGCCCAAAGGAGGCCATGGTGAGCGCGCAGGACCACGCCTTCACGGGTTCGATCCCGGAACTCTACGACCTCCACATGGGCCCGATGGTCTTCGAGCCCTATGCGCGGGACCTGGCCCGCCGGTTCGCGGGCTTCGAGGGGGCGATCCTTGAGGTCGCCGCCGGAACCGGCCAGGTCACCCGCCTCGTGGCCGAGACGATCTCGCCCCGCGCCACGATGGTCGCCACCGACCTGAACGCGCCGATGCTGGAATGGGCGGCCAAGGTGGTGCGCGCGCCCGGGGTGACCTGGCGCCAGGCCGACGCCCAGGCCCTGCCCTTCCCCGACCGATCCTTCGACGCCGTGATCTGCCAGTTCGGCGTGATGTTCTTCCCCGACAAGGTCGGCGCTTTCGCCGAGACTCGCCGCGTCCTGCGGCCCGGCGGCCGCTATGTGTTCAGCGTCTGGGATGCGCTGGAGACCAACGAGGCGACCCGCGCGGTCCAGGACGCCCTGGCGCCCCTGCTTCCCGACGGCCCGCCGACCTTCTTCTCCCGGGTTCCGTTCGGCTATCACGACGCGGGCGTCATCCGGGCGGCCCTGGCGGAAGCGGGCTTCGGCCAGGCCGAGGTCGAGACCGTCACGCTCCAGAGCCCCGCCGCCTCGGCCGCCGACGCCGCCAAGGCCCTGTGCATGGGCACGCCCATCCGCGCCGAGATCGAAACGCAACGCCCCGGCGGACTGGAGGCTGTGGTCGCGGCGGTCGCCGAGGCCCTGGCCCGCGAATTCGGCGCTGGCCCGTTCGTCAGCCGAGCCCAGGCGCTGGTGGTCACGACGACGGCCTAGATCGCGGGCGAAACGCCACCTGACGTCGCAAGGAACGGCTCACCTCACCATCTGGAGGTGCGCCAAATTGCCGCACACCCGCATTCCGTGCGTTTACCATGCCCATTTTGAGGGTTCGTTCAGCCTCATGGCCTAGGTGCTGAGGCATGCGCAGTGGACTGGCGGCCAAACCAGGCAAGCGTTCCCAGGTGGACGCCCGGGAGTTCGCCCGGCTCGTGGAGGATCACGAGGCCCACTTGGCGGGCAGGGGCGCCTCGCGCGTGCTGCCGCGCTTCATCGTCGCCCAGGGCATGGACTGCGACGGCCGCCAACTGGCGCAGATCGACTTCACCGGCTCCGATCTCGGCGGCACCAGTTTCGTCGGCGCCGACCTGCGCGGGGCGACCTTTCGCGACGCCAACCTCAGCCGCTGTGACCTGCGGGACGCCGTCCTGACGGGAGCGGACCTGCGCGGCAGTCGCTTCGCCGGCGCGAAGATGACCGGCGCGGTGCTCGACGGCGCCAATCTCAGCGCCGCGACCCTGTGCCTGACCGACGAGAACAACAACCTGCTGCGCACGCCCCTGGGCGCCCAGATCGCCGGCGCCAAGCTGGACGGCGCGGTGTTCGACGAGTCGATGGCCTTCGGGATCGACTTCTCCAACTGCTCGCTGCGCGGCGCCAAGTTCCGCCAGGCCAACCTGCGGCACGCCCTGTTCCTGGACGCCAACCTGGACGGCGCCGAACTGCGCGGGGCCCGGCTCGGCGGCGCACGCTTCGACGGCGCGATCCTCACGGGCGTGAAAGTGGACCGCGCGAGCCTGGCGCCCGCCGCCATTCGCGGCTGCGTGCTCGATGTCACCGCCGTCGCCATGGGCAAGCTGGCCGACATCCGCGAGCAGATCGACCGGGCCGGCGTCTGGGTGCGCACCAATGGCGAAGGCGGCGCGCCCGCGGTGCTCGACGGCTACGACCTGCGCCCGGCCAACAGCGAGTTCGCCAAACGGCCACTGGCAGCCTCCTCCATGCGCGGCGCGATCGCGGTCGGCGTCAGCTTCGCCGGCGCGGTTCTGGTCGCCAGCAACTTCGAAGGCGCCGACCTGCGCGGCGCGGATTTCACGGGCGCGGACCTCCGCGGCTGCTCGTTCAAGAACGCCAAGCTCGCCCATGCCAACTTCAAGGGCGCCAACGTCTCGCCCCTCCCCCTGGCCGATGGCCGCAAGCGCTCGGTGAACTTCGAGGGTGCGACGCTGGACGGCACCGGCCTGGTGCAGATGGTCTAGGTCGACACCCGCTCGAGGACGCTGATCTCGCGCTCTTCAGGTGGGCCGAACACATCCCAGGCCGCGTGCCGCGCACGCTGCATCCGGCAAAGCTCTCGCGCCATCCGGATCACCACGACGGCGATGGCGATGCTGACGATGTCCGACGCGATGACGGGCGCGGCGCCGAGTTCCGTCACGCGGGC
>CAMFHW010000163.1 GCA_945952175.1 uncultured Phenylobacterium sp.
GGCCCGTGCTACGGGGACGTCGAGTGCCTGGGCCAGCACGCCATGATCGGCCCCGGCCAATGTGTGAAATCGGCTGCGGAAGGGCGCAGCTAAGGGGGCGGCTTAACGGCCCATTGACCCTGGCGGCTCCATCCTGCGCCCGATGAGTGACAGTCCGGCGCAGATGGGGTCGCGGCGCGCCCGCGAGGTTTTGGGCCTGTCGGCCATCCACACCCCCGCAGACCTGCGCCGCGCGTTCCGCGAGGCCGCCAAGCGCGCCCATCCGGACCGTCCCGGCGGCGATCCTGAGCTGTTCCGCGAGGCCGTCGAGGCCTTTCACGTCCTGCAGGCCGGCGCCTCTCAGCCGCGCCAGATGAACTGGCCGCCGGTGACGGCGCCCGCGCGGGCGGCCGGCCTGGACCTGTCCATCCTCGGCCTCTCGCCCCTGGTCGCCCTGAACGGCGGGCCCGTCGAGCATGGGCTGCCTGATGGCCGGCGCGTCCGCCTCACCCTGCCGCCCGGCCTGCGCACGGGTGACAGCGTCCGCGCCGGTGAGGCCGAGCTGAAGGTCGTGATCCGCAGCGACGGCGAGGTCATGGTCCGGGGCGACGACCTCTGGATGACCGTCAAGGTGGATCCGCGCCTGCTGGCCGAAGGCGGTCGCGTGGCGGTCGACACGCCACTCGGTCGGCGTGTCGTCTGGATCACCCGCAAGGCCGCCGAGCGCGGCCTCGTCCGCCTGGTCGGCCAGGGCCTGCCGGCCCGCGGCGCCTGGCGCGAAGGCCACTTGTTCCTGCGCCTCGCCCCGGTCGAGCGCAAGGTCGACTCCGCCGCCCGCACCCTGCTGCGCCGCTTCACCGCCGCCTGGGCCGCCTAGGCTTTCAAGGCCGCCGATTAACCGGTTCCCTTCGCCGCGCGGAAACGCCGCCGCGCGCAGTCTTGCTGGCGCGAGCTGAGTCCGCCTAAGGTCTTGACGGCAGATCGGGAACCAGCGCCTCGCGCAGGCATTGGATTGGCGGAGGATCGAGACGCACCATGCGCAACCGCCGAGATTCATTGATCTTTCGTGTCGCGCCCTGGGGCGTCGCTTCGGGCCTCAGCCTGGTCTGCGCGCTCGCGGCCCACGCCTCTCCGCCGAACGCCTATGTCGACGAGCCCAGGTTCAGCGACGCCGCCGCGACGCCGTTGCGCGACATCGGGATCATGCACCGCAAGGTCGCCCCCTCGCTGCAGCACGCCAAGGCCGCGCCCTACAGCATCGAACAGGTCAAGGAGTGCTCGGACGCCAGGGCCGAGATCACCCAGCTCGACGCCGTACTCGGGCCCGACATCGACGCCGGCGCGACCAACACCCGCACCAAGAGCCAGATGGTGAAGGCCTTCGCCGCCGACGCCGTCTCGGGCGTGGTCAAGATCCCCTTCCGCAGCGTGGTGCGGATCGTCTCCGGCGCCGATCGCCGCGATCGCGAGCGGCAGGACGCCATCATGGCCGGCATGGCCCGGCGCGCCTTCCTGAAGGGCGTGGTCGTGGGCCGTTGCC
This sequence comes from uncultured Phenylobacterium sp., assembly GCA_945952175.1. Taxonomy (GTDB): domain Bacteria; phylum Pseudomonadota; class Alphaproteobacteria; order Caulobacterales; family Caulobacteraceae; genus Phenylobacterium. The sequence continues at coordinate 1,520 of CAMFHW010000163.1, forward strand.
AGGGCGACGGCGTGCCCTACCTGCAGGTCGCCAAGGCCGAGCCCAAGGCGGATACGCCGGCGCCGATCGCCGCGCCGGCCCCGATCCCCGTTCAGGTGGCGCGCGCCGCGCCGGTCCAGACGCAAGCCGCCGAACCGGTCCAGACTCGCCTTGCCGCCAACGATGCGCCGCCGCCGGCCCAGACCGAGCAGAACACGCGCTATCGCTGGGTCGAGACCGGGCCCGACGGCCAGCCGCGCGGCTATGCCCAGCCCTATCCGCAACAACCGGCCTGGGTGCGCGAGCGGGCGGCCTATTCCAGTTCGAGCGCCCACGACGAGGACGACGGCTACGGCCAGGTCATGGCCGCGGACTACCGCCCCGGCCGCCGCTGATCCCTCGCTCGCATCGCGCGCCGGGCCTTTGAGACGGGCCGCGATTGGGCTAGGCCTCGCTCCGCCGATATGACCGCGAAGGTCATCGCCCAGGGAGAGCAGGAATGACCACGCGCGGAACCATGGTCTCGATGAAGATGAGCGACGGCGCCGAGATCGGCGTCTACCACGTCCAACCGAAGGGCGCGCGCAGGGGCGGCCTGGTGCTGATCCAGGAGATCTTCGGCGTCACCGACCACATCAAGGAGACTTCGGACTCCTATGCCGACGAGGGCTACGAGGTCCTGGCGCCGGCCCTCTACGACCGGGTCGCGCCGAACTTCCAGGCCAGCTACGAGCCGGACGACGTTCAGAAGGCCATCAAGGTCGCCCGCGAGATGCACTCGTTCCCGCAGGCGCTCGAGGACACTCAGACCTGCATCGACGCCCTGAAGGACAAGGGCCCGGTGTTCATCACGGGCTACTGCTATGGCGGCACCGTCACCTGGGCCATGGCCTGCCGGTCCGGCGATCTCGCCGCGGCCTCGGGCTATTACGGCGGCCAGATCCCCCAGATGGCGGACCAGACGCCCACGTGCCCCACCATCCTGCACTTCGGTCGCCACGACCACGGCATCCCGATGGAGGGGGTCGAGAAGGTCGCCAGCCTGCACCCGGAAGTGGGCGTCCACATCTACGAGGCCGGTCACGGCTTCAACTCCGACCGGCGGACCGACTATCACGCCGAGAGCGCCAAGCTCGCGCGGGAACGCACCCTCGAACTCTTCCGGGGCCACGGTGGCTAGGCTATTAGCCGCCCCATGTCGCACAACAGCTTCGGCCACCTGTTCCGTGTCACCACCTGGGGCGAGAGCCACGGGCCGGCCCTGGGCTGCGTGGTCGACGGCTGTCCTCCCGGGCTGAAGCTCACCGCCGAGGACATCCAGGTCTGGCTCGACAAGCGCCGGCCGGGCCAGGGCAAGTTCGTCACCCAGCGCCAGGAGCCGGATGCGGTGAAGATCCTGTCCGGGGTCTTCCAGGACGAGCGGACCGACGGCCAGGTCACCACGGGCACGCCGATCTCCATGCTGATCGAGAACGTCGACCAGCGCAGCCGCGACTATTCCGAAATCGCCCAGGCGTTCCGGCCTGGTCATGCCGACTATCCCTACTTCGCCAAGTACGGGGTTCGCGACTACCGCGGCTCCGGCCGGGCCTCGGCGCGGGAGACCGCGGCTCGGGTGGCGGCCGGCGCCGTGGCGCGCAAGGTGATCGGCGGCGTGGTGGTGCGCGGCGCCCTCGTCCAGATCGGGCCCCACGCCGTCGACCGCTCGCGCTGGGACTGGGACCAGACCCTGCAGAACCCGTTCTGGTGCCCGGACGCGGAGATGGTCGCGATCTGGGAAGAGCATCTGGAGAAGACCCGCAAGGCCGGCTCCTCGACTGGAGCCGTGGTCGAGGTCGAAGCGATCGGCGTCCAGCCAGGGTGGGGCGCGCCGATCTATGGCAAGATCGACGCCGAACTCGCCGCGGCCCTGATGTCGATCAACGCGGCCAAGGGCGTCGAGATCGGCGCGGGCTTCGCCGCCGCCGCCCTCTCCGGCGAGGAGAACGCCGACGAGATGCGGATGGGCAATGAGGGCCCGGTCTTCACCTCCAACAAGGCCGGCGGCGTGCTGGGCGGCATCACCACTGGCGCGCCGGTGGTGGCCCGCGTCGCTTTCAAGCCGACCTCCTCCATCCTCACCCCGCGCAAGAGCCTGAACGAGGCTGGCGAGGAAATCGAGGTCCGCACCAAGGGCCGCCACGATCCCTGCGTCGGCATCCGCGCCGTGCCGGTGGTCGAGGCGATGACCGCCTGCGTCCTGGCGGACGCCTTCCTGCGCCATCGGGGGCAGACCGGCGGCGACGCGTCCCATTTCGGCGGCCGAAGCTGATGAGACAACTATAGATTGCGCCCTCTACGTGAGGTGGGACCTGGTCGCGCCTGGGCGTGGGTTTGTACGCAAATCCCGGGATTTGAAGGCGAAGCGCGGCCGTTTGCCGTTGACGCCCTTTCCGCCGCCTCGGTATTCACCGGCGGATCGCCGGACGCTTCGGAGTCGAAACGACCCGCCGGCGCAACCCTTGCGGCAGTCTAGAACGGTCGGCCCGAAACGTGCGCCTGGATCAACTGAAGATATTGCTGGTCGACGACAACCAGCACATGCGGGTGCTGCTGATCGAGCTGCTGCGCGCGGTGGGCATCAACAAGGTCCATGAGGCGGCCGACGGCGCCGAGGGCCTGCAGATGATGCGCAGCCATCCGGTGGACATCGTCCTGACCGATCTGGCGATGGAGCCGCTGGACGGCATCGATTTCGTGCGCCTGATCCGCAATTCCTCGGACAGCCCCAACCAGATGATCCCCGTGATCATGATCACCGGCCATCTGACCATGCGGCGCATCCAGGAGGCGCGCGACGCCGGGGTGAACGAGTTCGTCGCCAAGCCGATCACCGCGCGCAACGTGCTGGAGCGGCTGCAGATCATCGTCGACCATCCGCGGCCCTTCGTACGCACCGACGACTTCTTCGGCCCCGACCGGCGCAGACGGAACGACCCGAACTATACCGGGCCTTGGCGGCGGAGCGGCGATGGGCCGCAACCGCTGGCCCGCAAGTCCTGAGACCGCGGAAAGCTTTGGCCGCTAGAGGGGAAGCCCAGTCAGGAGTTTCCCCATGCCGCTTTTGCGCAAGGCCGCCCTCGTCACCCTCGTCCTGGGCCTCGGCCTCAGCCAGTCCGGATGCCTGTTGGGAACCGCCGCAGGCGTGGCGGTCGGCGTCACGGGCGCCGCGGTCGGGGCCACGGCCAAGGGCGCCGGGATGGTCGTCGGCGCCGTCCTGCCGAGCGGCAAGGACGACAGGCGTTAGGCGACGTTCAGCGCGCAGCTCTCGCCGATGGTCGGACGCGAGACGGTGATGCGCGACAGGCCGGGGAACGGCGTCTTCAGGCGCTCGGCGAAATAGAGGCAGATGTGCTCGAGGGTCGGGCGCTCCAGGCCCGGCTTCTCGTTGAGCAGGCCATGGTCGAGCTCGGCCGCCACCGCCTTCAGGGCGGCGTCGAGGTCGGCGAGGTCGGCGACCCAGCCCACCGGTTCCTGCGGGGCGCCGCGCACGGTCGCCTCCACGCGGAACGAGTGGCCATGCAGGTTCGAATAGGGCCGGTGTTCCGGCCCTTCGGCGAAGTAGTGGGCCGCGTCGAAGGTCGCGGACTTGGTGATCTCGAAAACGGGTTGGCTCATCTGGGGAGGTCTTGGGGCGTCGCCGGGCGCGTTCGCACGCGCTCAGGGAATGCCGAGGTACTTGTGGGTTTGCACGCTTAAACGCCAACGGGGGTGGGCGAGGCAATAGGCGATCGCCGCCTGGGTGTTGGCCACCCGGTCAGGTCCATCCATCGGCTGCAGCAGAAAACGCTCGAAATCCCAGCCTTCGAAGCGGGCCGGATCGACGTCCTTCTGGGGGTAGACCAGCTTCAGTTCCTGTCCGCGACGCTGCACCACCTGGGCCTGGGCCTTCGGGCTCACGCAGATCCAGTCGACGCCGTCCGGAGTCGGCAGGGTGCCGTTGGTCTCCAGCGCGATCATGAAGCCGCGCGCGTGGAAGGCGGCGATCAGCGCGGGATCGAGTTGCAGCAGGGGTTCGCCGCCGGTGCAGACCACCAGGCGCTCGTCAGCGCCGCCCTCCCATTTGGCCGCCACGGCGTCGGCCAGCGCATCGGCGTCCGCGAAGCGGCCGCCGCCCGGCCCGTCCATGCCCACGAAGTCGGTGTCGCAGAAGGTGCAGACCGCATCCGCGCGGTCCTCCTCGCGACCGGACCACAGATTGCAGCCGGCGAAGCGGCAGAACACCGCAGGCCGGCCCGCCTGGCCGCCCTCGCCCTGCAGGGTGAGGAAGATTTCCTTGACCGCGTAGCTCATTTCGCCAGCGCCGGCCGCCCCGCCGCGACCCACTGGTCGTATCCCCGGGCGCGCAGTTCGCAGGCCGGGCACGCGCTGCAGCCATAGCCCCAGGCGTGGCGCGTCCCGCGCTCACCCTTGTAGCAGGTGTGGCTGGCCTCCAGAATCAACTCGACCAGGGTTTCACCGCCCAGCGCCTTTGAAAGACTCCAGGTCTCGGCCTTGGTGAGCCACATCAGCGGCGTTTCGATCGCGAAATCCTGGGCCATGCCCATGTTGAGCGCGGTCTGCAGGGCGTCGAGCGTGTCCCGGCGGCAGTCCGGATAGCCGGAGAAGTCGGTCTCGCACATCCCGCCCACAAGAAAGCGCAGGCCACGCCGGTCGGCCAGGGCGGCCGCATAGGTCAGGAAGACCAGATTGCGGCCGGGTACGAAGGTGTTGGGCAGGCCCTTTTCGGTGATCTCGAAGGCGCGCTCCTGGGTCATGGCCGTCTCGCCGACGGCGCCGAAGCCGCGCAGGTCCAGCACATGATCGGCTCCAAGCCGCGCAGCCCAGCCAGGGAACGCTTCGGCCATCCGGGTGCGGACGACCTCGCGCTGCGCCATTTCGACGGCGTGACGCTGGCCGTAGTCGAAGCCGACCGTCTCGACGTGCTCGTATCGGTCCAGCGCCCAGGCGAGGCAGACACTGGAGTCCTGGCCGCCCGAAAAGAGCACCAGGGCGCGGGAAGGATCGCTCATGGCCCCCATATGCGCGCTGTGACGCCGTTGCGGAAGCCTCGCTCCGCGCGACGCTTTCGACCCCAGCCGTACCACACGCAAGAATTCAGCAAATCGGCGTACAGCCTGCCGGAAGTTGAGGATTGAAGAAGAGCTTCAGTCTGCTCAAAAGGTGCGCAAACCCCTTATTTTGCTCACCTTAGGGAAGGTTCTCGCTCTCTTGGCATTTCAGCAACAGCCTATTGAAAGATTTTACCTGAACGTTGTTCACTTATCACCGTCATGTTGACACAACCCTAGTCGCCACCGGACCTTGACGGTTGCTGGGGGCGCACGCCGCGTGTCCTCGGCGACACCCACGCGGCGATACTGACGGACCGGACCGGCGTAGAGAGCTCGGCCGTCATGGGAGGAAACAGAATGCGTACACCTCTGCAATTGCGGAGCCTGCTCGTCATGGGCGTCTCCGCGGCGGCGATCACCGCCCTGGCCCAGCCCGCCTTCGCCGCGGCTGCCGCCTCGAGTGGCGCCGGCGCGAGCAATGTCATCGAGGAACTGGTCGTCACCGCCCAGAAGAAGGAAGAGGCGATCCAGGACGTGCCGATCGCCGTCTCGGCCTTCAGCCAGGACAGCCTTCAGAAATCCAAGATCGACGGCGGCCCGAACCTGGTCCTGGCCATCCCGAACGTGAACTTCTCCAAGGGGAACTTCACAGGGTACAACTTCCAGATCCGCGGCATCGGCTCGAAGCTGGTTTCCGGTTCCGGTGACTCCGGCACCGGCATCCACATGAACAACGTGCCGCTGATCGCCAACAACCTGTTCGAGACCGAGTTCTACGACGTCGAGCGGGTGGAAGTGCTGCGCGGCCCGCAGGGCACCCTGTACGGCCGCAACGCCACCGGCGGTGTGGTCAACATGATCACCAACCGGCCGGTCGACCATTTCGAGGCCAACCTGAAGGCCGAAGTCGGCAATTACGGCGAGCAGAAGTTCCGCGGGATGATCAACATCCCGGTGGGCGACATGCTGGCCTTCCGCCTGGCGGGCACCACCCTCAAGCGCGACGGCTAAGGCAAGAACACCTATACCGGCAACGACGCCGACGACCGTGACCTGTACGGCATCCGCGCCAGCGCCGCCTTCACCCCGAACGACAAGTTCAAAGCGACCCTGACCTGGGACCGCTTCAACGAAGACGACAACCGCTCGCGTATCGGCAAGCAGTACTGCACCAAGGACAACGGCCCGGCCAATGTCGGCGGCGTCGGCTACTCGACTGCGGCCGGCGGCCTGATAGGCCAGATCGAGCGGGGCTTCTTCAGCCAGGGCTGCTCGGCCACCTCGCTCTATTCGGCGGGCTCGCTGGGCACGGTGAACTCCCAGGCGACCCTCGGCGGCCTGTTCGGCGCGCTGGGCGGCTTCCAGACCGGCGACGCCTATGCCGGCAAGATGCAGGATCCGAACGTCCGCAACATCGAGTCCACCTTCGATCCGATCTACCGGTCGAAGACGGACATCATGATCCTGAACCTGGATTGGGACGTCACCGACAACCTGAAGCTGACCTCGATCACATCGGGGTCGCGCTACAACCTGTACACGCGCCAGGACTACAACCGCTACACCCCGACCACGAACTTCAACACGACGCCGAACCCGGTGAACGTGTTCGCGGCCGTGCCGGGCTATGCGGCGATCTATTCGAGCCTGTTCCCGGGCGGCGTGGTCAACGATCCGCAAAACGGCGCGTTCAACCGCTTCACCACCAGCGACATCTCCTCGGCCCATACCAAGCAGTTCTCGCAGGAATTCCGGTTGCAGTCGTCCT
>CAMFHW010000164.1 GCA_945952175.1 uncultured Phenylobacterium sp.
GTTCAACGGCGTGCGGATCTCATGGCTCATGGTGGCCAGGAAGGCGGACTTGGCTGCGCTCGCGGCGTTGGCGTCGTCGCGGGCGCGCTTCAGGCTCTTGTTGGCTTCGCGGACGCGCCGCTCGGTGCGCTTCACATCCTCGATGGACTGGGTCACGACCACGGCGCGCACCGGTCCGTCGCCGGCGAAGCGGGCGATGGTCGCGCGATACCATTCGCCGCTCAGCGCCTGATAGGCGTGGATGAAGCTCTCCCGCTCGCCGGCCAGCACCTGGCGCGCGCCCTTGGTCAGGATCTTGCCGTGGGCGCCGGGCAGCCGCGCCACCACGTCGAACAGGTTGCGGCCCATCGGATAGGTGGCGGTCTTGGACAGCTCCGCGCCCAGGGCCTTGAAGGCCTTGTTGGCCGCGATCATCTGGCCGTCCTCGTCGATGACGGTCAGCATGGCGGCGACGCCGTCGATCACGCCGCGCCCGAAGCGTTCCGCCTGGGCCAGCTCGGCGAGGGCCGAGCGCTGGGCGGTGATGTCCTGGCTCGCGCCCAGCAGGGCCACGCAGCGGACGTCGACCCTTTCGTGCTCGCCGATCACCCGCAGCCACAGCTCGCGGCCATCGGCGCCGAGCGCGCGGGCCTCGAAGTCGATCCGCTCGCCGCTGTCCATGGCGTGGTTGACGTGGCCGCGCACCGCCTCGCGATCCGCCTCGACATAGGTGGCCAGCGACTCGTTCATGTCCTCGACCGGCGGGCGGCCCAGCATCTCGGCCAGCTCGGGGCTCCAGTGGACCAGGCCGGCCCGCAGGTCGACCTTCCAGCCGCCCAGGCGCGCCAGGCGGCCGGCGGCGCGCATCGAGGCGGCCGCGCCCCGAAGCTGTTCCTCCAGCGCCTTGGCCGAAGTGACCTCGGTCTGCAGCCCGATGAAGCCGTCGATCGCGCCGTCGGACCCGAAGGTCGGCCGCAGGTCCAGATTGACCCAGAAGGGCTCGCCGGACCTGCGCGCGAACAGCATCTCGCCGCAGAACGCCTCGCCGCCCTTCAGGCAGCGGATCACCCGCGCCTGGGTCTCGAGGTCGGTGTCCGGATGGGCCAGCATGATGCAGGGGACCTGGCCCAGCGCCTCGTCGGCCTCGTAGCCGGTGATGCGGGTGAAGCCGGGATTGACCCAGGTGATCCGCCCGTCCGGGCCCATCAGGATCACGCCGGCGCCGGTCTCGCGCGCAAGCCTCGCCAGGCGCGCGCTGATCTCAGCCTCGGCCAACTCCGCCACGCCCACGCACAAGCCCTTCCCAGCAACTCTGGCGAGTCTCAGCCGTGATGGTGAACAAAGCGGTAAGGTTTCGGGGGTGCGACGCCGCGACCCTCAGGACAGGACGGGCGGCGGGGCCGTCGCCGCGATCAGGTCGCTCTCGTCCTTCAGGGCCACCCCGCTCAGCCCCCGGCGCAGGGCTTCGCGCAGGAGCCAGGCGAGGCGATGCGCCGCCTGTTCCGGCGACAGGCCGCGGGGCTGGATGTTGGAGATGCAGTTGCGCTCGGCGTCCGTGCGCCCGACGCGCGGCGCGTGGGTCAGATAGATGCCCAGGCTGTCCGGCGTCGACAGGCCGGGGCGCTCGCCGATCAGCACCGCCACGGCGCGGGCCCGCAGCGCCTCGCCGATCTCGTCGCCCAGGGCGACGCGGGCCTGGGTCACCACCACCACCGGGCCGATCGACCAGCCGGCCGCGGCGGCGTGGGGCATGAGGGCGGCGATCGTGGCGGCCGCCTGGGCGTGGACGGCGGCGCTCGACAGGCCGTCGGCGACGACCAGGGCGAGATCGCAAGGCACCGGCGCGAGCCCGGCCCGCGCCGCATGCGACAGCCGCCGGCCCAGGTCCGGGCGGCGCAGATAGGTCGACCGATCCGCCGCCGCGCTCTCGACCTGCGCCGCCTCCAGACCGAGGGCGGCGATCCGGGCCGACACCGCGGCCACGTCGAGCGGCAGGTGCACGGCGTCGCGGGCGCGGGCATGGGCGAGACCCAGCGCCAGGACCTCGCGGGTCGGAAGCGCGGTCCCGGCGCGCCCGAGGCCGATCCGCGCGGGCGTCAGGGCCGCCAGTCGTCGCCAGGGATCGGGTGGCGCGGCCATGGTCAGAAGGCCGCCAGCAGGGGATGGCCCGCCGCCGCCTGCGCCAGGCGGCCGTCCGCGCCGGTCAGGGCCATGCGCGCCAGCCACGCCTCGAACTCCGGCGCGCGGCGCAGGCCGAACACCTCGCGCGCATAGAGGGCGTCGTGGAACGAGGTCGACTGGTAGCCCAGCATCACGTCGTCGCCGCCCGGCACGCCCATCACGAAGTTCACCCCGGCCGCCGCCAGCAGGGTCAGCAGGCTATCGAGATCGTCCTGATCGGCCTCGGCATGGTTGGTGTGGCAGATGTCGCAGCCCATCGGCGCGCCCAGGAGCTTGCCGCAGAAGTGGTCCTCCAGTCCGGCGCGGATGATCTGCTTGCCGTCGAACAGGTATTCCGGCCCGATGAAGCCCACCACCGTATTGACCAGCAGCGGCTCGAAGGCGCGGGCGACGGCATAGGCGCGGGCCTCCAGGGTCTGCTGGTCGACCCCGTGGTGCGCGTCGGCCGACAGGGCCGATCCCTGGCCGGTCTCGAAATACATGACGTTGTCGCCGACCGTCCCGCGCTTCATCGACAGGGCCGCGTCGCGCCCTTCGCGCAGCAGGGCCAGGTTGACGCCGAAGCTGGCGTTGGCGCCTTCCGTCCCCGCGATCGACTGGAACACCAGGTCGACCGGCGCCCCGCGCTCGATCAGCTCGATCGTGCTGGAGACGTGGCCCAGCACGCAGCCCTGGGTCGGGATCTCGAACCGCCGGATCACCTCGTCGACCAGTCGGACCAGGTCGCCCAGCGCGGCGAGGCTGTCGCCGGCCGGATTGATCCCGATCACCGCGTCGCCGCAGCCATAGAGCAGGCCGTCGAGGATCGCGGCGGTCACCCCGGCCGGGTCGTCGGTCGGATGGTTGGGCTGCAGCCGCACCGACATCACCCCGGCCTGCCCCAAGGTGTTGCGGAACCGGGTGACCACCCGCCGCTTGCGGGCGACGGCGATCAGGTCCTGGTTGCGCATGATCTTGCTGACCGCGGCGGCCATCTCCGGCGTCAGGCCCGGCGCGAGCGCGGCCAGGGTCTCGCCGGTTGTCGAGGGCTCCAGCAGGAACTCCCGGAAGTCGCCCACCGTCATCGACGCGACGGGCGCGAAGGCGCCGGCGTCGTGGCCGTCGCAGATCAGCCGGGTGACCTCGTCGGCCTCATAGGGCACCACCGGCTCGTCCAGCAGGGCGCGCAGCGGCAGGTCGGCCAGCGCCATGCGCGCCGCGGCGTGCTCCTCCAGCGACTGGGCGGCCAGCCCGGCCAGGGCGTCGCCGGACCGCGGCGGCGAGGCCTTGGCCAGCAGCTCGGCGAGGTCGGCGAAGGTCCAGCGCGTGTGGCCTGTCGTCTGGGCGAACGGCATCGGGGTCCCCTTGCCGGCGGATCATGGCGCGATAGGTGGCGGGGGGCGAGCGGCAAGCGGCGCGCCGGCCGTCTCGAAGCTTCACTAGCGCATTTCGCCGCACCCGCTTGAACCACAGGTGGTTGTGGTGGAAACCAACGGCGCATTTTTGAGTTGTAGATTCGCGCGCAGGAGGCGCGCCCGCATGCGACCGGCCCTGAAGCGCCCTCTGAAGCTAGGGACTTTCGCCGCCCTGCTGCTCGGGCTCGCGGCCTATGCCGTGGCCGTGTTCATCGCCGCCAACGCCCACGCCTAGGAGGCCGGGCCCAGTCGCGGCAGTCCAGCTCGCCGCGGGTCGGCTTCAACCGAGATACTGCGCCAGGTTGTCGAGCGACGAGGCCATGCCGGCCTGATGGTCTTCGGGCGTGATGCCGGCGGGCACGTTTTCGGCGGTGACGGTGACGAGCACGCCCTCAGCCGTTTGCGCCAGCGTCCAGGTCATGTCCATTTCGCCGGCGAACGCCGGATTGTCGGATTCGAACGAGAAGCGTTGCCGGACCCGCGCGTTCGGCGCGAGCTCGACGAACTGCCCATTCACGACGTCGGAATCCGCCGAGGACTTGCGCTCGGTTCCGTCCGCCTTGTCGAAGATGAGCGTCATCCGAAACGCCCCGCCGGGGCGCGGCTCGAAGACGTCGATGACGCCCCTCGCGCCGGCCGGCGGCAGCCAGGTCCGCACCGCCTCGGCATTGGTGAGCGCCCGATAGATGCGGTCGGCCTGGGCGGCGATGATCCTGGACGCGCGATCCACTCGCATGACGACTCCTGCTCGGCCTCGCACAATGCAGGCGACAGAGGCTTCGTTCCCCCCGGCGATCGCCATCAGCCCGGCGCCCGCCCGGACGACCGGCGAACGCCAGACATCGTCCGCCCCATCTTCGCAAGGCCGCAAACGACCCTAGTCGGACGTCAAGACGAGCCTTCGTCTTGGTGGAGCCCGTCGGATTTGTGACAGACGCCCCGTCCGTCGATTAGGCACGACCATCTGGCTGGCGTCGTCCACCCGCCGGCTGTGTTGGGAATAACAACTCCGGCAGCGATCAAGTCATCCCGCTCGCCGCGCTCATTCAGGTCTTCCTCTGAGACCAACACCCTCATCCCCTCGACAAGAGTGACGATCTGGCCGCCTTTGTCTTCCCGTTGGTCAGCCTTCGAAAGCAGCACCACGTTGGGCTCAACAAGCTCGTTGAAGTCGACAACGAAGACAGGAGGGCGGGCCATGCGCGAAGCCTAAGGTCGTCGCGCCATGTCCGCCACCCACCCGTTGCGGACGTTGAGCGCGCCATGCGCCTCGCCCCCCAAAGCGCGCGCCTTAGCGCTCCGATGATGCGCTAGGGGTCGCGCCGGGCCTCAGGACTGGACGGGCGTGTCTGACGGCGGCGGCGCAACGGTCAGGCCATAGCGCCGCATCACACCGGCGATCCTGGCGGGATCCGGACCGCCTGCTCCCCCGACAGCCTCGGCGACATCGCGGAAATATTGCGCACCGATATCGGGGGTGTTGATCACCAGGACGCGCGCCGGCCGGTCGTGGGGATTGCTGAAGCCATGCACCACGCCGCGCGGCGTGTAGCCGCTCTCGCCCGGGCCCAAGTCGCGGACCACGCCCCCGAGGGTGGTGCGCAGTGTGCCCTCGAGACAGTAGACGATCTCCTCGTTGTCGTGGCTGTGCGCGGGCGGCGCCCCCGCTCCGGGCGGCACGATCAATTCGAACATGCCGGCCGTGCCATCGGCCGCACCGTCGCGAAGGTAGCGGATCTGCAATTGCCCGATCGAAATGACATCCTGTTCGGCTTTCGACATTGCGGTGCTCCTTGTGACGGATGGGGCCGAGATGTCGGCTCCGCTCGGGTCACGGCTTGCAATTTCGCCGCTCCATGAGTAAAACGGCTTTACCGAATTTAGGTAAAAGTCGTTTACTCGGATGTCAAGCGCATGGTCCGTGAAATCCCAGGTTTCGACCAGGCTCCCTACATCGGGGCCCTGTTGCGCATGGGACTGGACGTGGCGCGCGCCCGCATCCTTGACGCCCTGGCGGAGGCCGGCCTGGGCGATCTCAACCTGACCCACCTGGGCCTGTTCCAGTACCCGCCCGTCGACGGCGCCAGGCCGAGCGACGTGGCCAAGCGACTGCGTATGTCGAAACAGGCGCTGAACCACATCCTGGGTCAGCTTGAACGGCTCGGCTATCTGGAGCGGCGCTCGGAGGCGGCGAGCCGGCTGACCACCTTGCACTACACCGAGCGCGGCTGGCAGGTGCTGGACACGACCGTCGCGACCATGCGGCGGCTCGAGGCGGACTGGCAGACCCAGATCGGCAAGCACAGGTTTGCCGAACTCAAGGCGACCCTGAAGGAATTGGCCGGCGTGACCTGAGACGCAGGCGTGGCGTTCAGGCGGGTCCCCGGCATAGGGCAGCTTTCCACCCTTCGCTGAAGTTTGCGAGGTCCGCTTAGACCCGATCAGTTGAAGGTGGGCTTTCGCCTCGCCAAGGCCGAAGCGCGATCCATTCGGACTCTCGGCGCTGCTCCAGGCCGACTAGGTTTGTTTGGTCGCGGCCGCGATTAAAGCGTCGTGGAGACGATCATCCTGGTCACGAACGCCGCTCCAGGTCTCGCTTGTGTGGACCAAGGCCTTCGCGTCAGAAAGCGCGAGCCCCTTATGCTGGGTCAGGGCGCGGATGGACTCGACCTTTGAAAGGCCCACAAGCCGCAGGAAGCCGACCGCTTCGGCAGGGTCTGCAGGGCAAGCTTCCAACTCAGTCGAGGTCATTTCCCGCATGCAGCTAACTGCGACGATCGGCTGCAAGACGTCCAGGGGCGTAAGGTCTGCAAGCCACCCATCTCGGACCTTCGGAACGGCCGCTTTCGACCACGAAGACACGAAGGACACCAAGGCTCCCGGGCCGTCATCGCGTTAGCGCGTAACGTAGCGCAAAGCCTCAGCCCAAGCCTCTTCGTGGTCTTCGTGTCTTTGTGGTCGAGACCGGAGCCTCCGCCTCCGAGGCGAAGCGGAGGCGCCCGCCGGAGCCCCTGGGCTTAGAGCGAACGCGCCAGGCGCAGGGCCTCGGCGTTCTCGGCGGCGGCGCGCCGTTCGTTGATCTGCACGTCCAGATCGACGTCGTCCGCGAAGGGCGAGGCGATTTCGTCGATGTTCTCGGACGCGGACTCGACGACGACTTCGAACGGTGAGGGCATTTTCATGTCTCCCAAGGTCGGAGCTCGCAGGGGTCGCGAGGCTTCAAACATTAAAATGCGTTAACTCGCGAGCGAAAGAGGCGGTGTCGTCGATCACGGAGACTTGACCGCGGGCGGAAACGGGCGCCGCATGCTGATCAACGATCAGAAACCGGGTTGGCTCAGTCTCCGATCGGGATTTAGATGATTTCGAACGCCGCGTCGGGGCAGGGTTTCTGCAGTTTGGAAGCCGATTTTCGCCCCGGGAGTAGAGCGTCCCAGGGAGAAGCGGGTTTTGCAGAGAACCAGTACCGAGGGGCCCGATTACTTTCACAAAGTCGTCGATTGCCAGTGGGCCTGTCCGGCCCACACCCCCGTTCCGGAGTACATCCGCCTGATCGCGGACGGACGCTATTCCGACGCCTACATGATCAACTGGAAGTCCAACGTCTTCCCGGGCGTGCTGGGGCGCACCTGCGACCGGCCGTGCGAGCCGGCCTGCCGCCGCGGCCGGGTGGAGGACGAGCCTGTCGCCATCTGCCGGCTGAAGCGGGTGGCCGCCGACAACAAGGATGACATCACAAGCCGGCTCCCGCCCCGGGCGGCGGCGAGCAACGGCAAGCGGATCGCCCTGATCGGAGCCGGTCCCGCCTCGCTCACCGTCGCCCGAGACCTGGCGCCGCTGGGCTACGAGCTGACGATCTTCGACGGCGAGGCCAAGTCGGGCGGCATGATCCGCAGCCAGATCCCGCGCTTCCGCCTGCCGGAAGAGGTGATCGACGAGGAGGTCGGCTACATCACCGGCCTCGGCATGGACCTGCGGCTGGGCCAGCGGGTCGACAGCCTGAAGGCCCTGCTGGCCGAGGGCTATGACGCGGTCTTCGTCGGGTCCGGCGCGCCGCGCGGCCGCGACCTGGAACTGCCGGGCCGGGAAGAGGCCAAGGCCAACATCCATATCGGCATCGACTGGCTGTCCAACGTCTCGTTCGGCCATATCGAGAAGATCGGCCGGCGCGTGATCGTGCTGGGCGGCGGCAACACCGCCATGGACTGCTGCCGCACCTCGCGCCGCCTGGGCGGCGACGACGTGAAGGTGATCGTCCGCTCGGGTTTCGAGGAGATGAAGGCGTCCCCCTGGGAAAAGGAGGACGCGATCCACGAGGACATCCCGATCATCAATTTCCGGGTGCCCAAGGCCTTCGTGCACGAGGGCGGCAAGCTGACCGGCATGACCTTCGAGGTGGTCAAGGCCGAGTACGACGAGAAGGGCCGCCGCCGGCTGGTCCCCTCCGGCGAGCCGGACGAGACCTACGAATGCGACGACGTGCTGATCGCCGTCGGCCAGGAGAACGCCTTCCCCTGGATCGAGCGCGACATCGGCCTGGAGTTCGACGAGTGGGACATGCCCAAGGTCGACCCGGTGACGTTCGAATCGACCCGCGCCGGGGTGTTCTTCGGCGGCGACGCGGCCTTCGGGCCGAAGAACATCATCTGGGCCGTGGCCCATGGCCATGACGCCGGCGTCTCGATCCATCGCCATTGCAGCGGCGGCGACGTCCACGACCGGCCGCCGCCGGGCTTCTCGCTGGTGTCCCAGAAGATGGGCATCCACGAGTGGAGCTACGACAACGA
>CAMFHW010000165.1 GCA_945952175.1 uncultured Phenylobacterium sp.
CGTAGCGATCCCGGGCGGCGACGCCTCTCCGCCCGGGATCCATCGGAACGCCCGGGGGCGCCAGCCAGGACGTCGCGGGGTGCGGCGGACGATGGGGCGCTGAAGGCGTCGAAGGGGGACAATGGCTCTGACGACAGACTTGAGAGGCCGCGTCGCGCTGGTGACCGGCGCCTCCAGCGGCTTCGGGCGACGCTTCGCCCAGGTTCTCGCCGGCTCGGGCGCCGAGGTCGTGGTGGCCGCCCGGCGCGGCGCAGCGCTCGACGCCCTGGTCGACGAGATCGCCTCGACCGGCGGCCGGGCGCGTGCGGAGGTGCTGGACGTATCCGACCCCATGGCGGTCGCCAAAGCGATCTCGACGCTTCCGGCGCTCGACATCGTCGTCAACAACGCCGGTGTCGCGGGGGAGAATCTGGCGATCAACTGCGAGCCGGAGGAATGGCGCCGCGTCTACGACGTCAACGTCCATGGCGCCTTCTTCGTGGCCCGCCAGGCGGCGTTGCGGATGCTCGAACTGGGCCGCGGCGGCAGCATCGTCAACATCGCCTCGATCACCGCGTTCCGGCCCGGCGCATCGGCCGCCGCCTATTCGTCGTCGAAGGCCGCCATCGCCCACATGACCCAGGCGCTGGCGATGGAGTGGGCGCGTTTCGGCATCCGGATCAACGCGATCGCGCCGGGCTATTTCGAGACGGACCTCAATCGCGAGTTCCTGCAGTCCACGTTCGGACAGGCGATGGTGAAGCGGGTGCCCCAGAGGCGTTTCGGCGACGCTCACGAACTCGACGGCCCACTCCTGCTGCTGGCGTCGGACGCCTCGTCCTACATGACCGGGAGCGTGATCACCGTCGATGGCGGTCACCTCGCCAGCGCGTTGTGAGGCGGGATCGTGCTTGGAAAATCTTTGTCGCACAATGGGTTGACGACCTTCAATCGCGCTCGCAATCCTTCTGGACCGGGCGTGGCTCGACCGAAGGCCATCCCGAGGGAGGCGTTGGGCATGGCTGGATCGACAGACGTCCTGGAACTGTGGCGTGAGGCGCTCCAGAAGTGGGAACGCCAGACGAACGAGATGATCAACAACATCTCGGCCGACGAGGGCGTGAGCCAGGTGATGAACCGGTCCCTGGCCGTCATGACGCGGCTCCAGGCGCAGCAGGGCGAGGCGATCGAACGCCTCCTCGTGCGCGCCAACCTGCCGAGCCGGGCCGACTTCCGCGCACTCGGCGAACGCCTGGACGGCATCGAGGCGCAGCTCTCCGAATTGAAGGCGCTGCTTCAGGCCTCGCCGATGTCCGGCGAAACGCCGCCCGCTTCCCGCGCCGCCGCCCCCGTCCCAAGGCCGGCGCGGACGCGCAAGCCGCCGCAGGAGGGCGGCTCATGAGCCAGGTCGCCGAGGGCCCCGATCTGGTCGAGCGCATGCGGATCGAGGTCGAGCGCGCGCAGGCCCGCAACATCAAGGGCTGGAACTATCTGATTTCGCCGGGTGCGAAGCCTGGCGTGACGCCGAAGGACGTCGTGCTGACCCGAGGCACGCTCAGCCTCTATCACTACCGCCCGCTGGTGTCGGAGGTCTATCGGACGCCGATCCTCTTCGTCATGGCGACGACCAATCGCGCCTACATCTTCGACCTGGCCAAGGAGCAGAGCTTCGTCGAGTTCCTGCTCAAGCGCGGCTTCGACGTCTACGTCATCGACTGGAACCCGCCGCGCGACGACGAGCGGGGGCTGCGGTTCGAGGACTATGTCCTGGACTTCATCCCGACCTGCGTCGCCGAGGTCGGGGCGCGCTCGGGCGAAGACCAGGTGAGCCTGGTCGGCTACTGCATGGGCGGGGTGCTCTCGCTGATGTACGCGGCGATCCATTCCGAGAGGCCGGTTCGCAACCTCGCCTGCTTCACCACCCCGTTCGACTGGAGCAAGTTCGGCCTGTTCAACCGCTGGGCCGACCCGCGCCATTTCGACGTCGACTCGATCGTCGACAGCTTCGGAAACATGCCGGCCGACCTGATCTCAGCCTCGTTCGACATGCTGCGGCCCGTCACCAAGGCGGTGGGGCAGGTCCAGCTATGGGACAACATGTGGAACGACGAGTTCGTGAAGTCCTATCGCGCGTTCGACCGCTGGGGCGCGGAGACCCTGCCGCTCGCCGGGGAATATTTCCGCCAGACCATGAAGGAGCTGATGTTCGCCAACAAACTCTATACGGGCGACCTTGAGGTCGGTGGCCATCGGGTCGATGTCGCCAATATCACCGCCCCGTTCCTCCACGTGGCGGCCGAGCACGACCACATCGTTCGCACCGAGGCGTCCCAGGACCTGGTGAAGCGTATCGGCTCGGCTGACAAGCAGGAGATCGTGCTGAAGGGCGGCCATGTGAGCCTCGTCGCCGGCCCCAACGCCGTGCGCCGGCTGTGGCCCAAGCTCGACGCCTGGCTCGCCCCGAGGTCCGCATGAACGACATGGAGAACGCCCACGTCCTGCCGCGCGACCTCGATTGCGACGGGCAGGCGGTCACGCTGGCGCTGATGACCCAAGACGACGGCCCCGCGGTGCTCGCCTTCGCAGGCGGCCTCCCGCCGCACGACCTGCTGTTCTTGCGCCGCGACATCAGCCACCCGAAGGTGGTGGAAGCCTGGCTCGGCGAACTGGGGACCGGCCTGGAGAGCATCCTCGCCTGGACCGGGAACGGGGTGGTGGGCTGCGCCACCATCGTGCGCGATCCGCTGTCCTGGTCGCCGCATGTGGCGGAGCTGCGGATCGTGCTGTCCGAACAGATGCGCGGGCGCGGCCTTGGCAGCCTGCTCGCCCAGGAAGCCTTCGCACGCGCGATCGGGGGCGGCGCCGAGAAGCTGTTCGCCCAGATGACGGTCGACCAGAAGGGGGCGATCGCGCTGTTCGAGGGCCTGGGATTCGCCCCCGAAGCGGTGTTGCGCGAGCACGTGCGCGAACGTGGCGGCCAGAAGCATGACCTGGTGGTGCTGTGCCACGACGTCGAACGGGTCCGCGCCCGCCACGCGGCTTTCGGACTGAACGACGCCTTTTGACCTGAAGGGAGGAACGGATATGGCCGAGACGGGCAAGAGCGGCGCGGACCGCTGGAACGAGGGCCTCAAGGCGACGGGCGACAAGCTGCGCGGCGCGGGGGAGCGGCTGAACGAGAACAGCCGGGCCATCAATCTGCGAATGATCGAGCAGGCGGAGGAAAACGCCCGCGAGGCGTTCCGCGCCATGCGCGAAGCGGCCCAGGCCACCTCCTTGAAGGATGTCGCCGACGTCCAGGCGCGCTATCTGCGCGACCAGGGCAAGCGCGGCGCAGATCACATGCGCGAGATCGGCGAACTCATTGTTCGCTTCGGCCGCGAAGCGGTGACGCCAGAAAAGCCAGCCGAGGCCAAGCCGGCCTCCGGCCGCCGCTCGGGCAAGGCCGCATCGGCGGACGACGGGAAGGACGGCTGACGCCGGAGAGTGGCGGGCGCGGTCCTCGAGGCGCGCCGCCGCCGCCAGTCTCAGTTGATCGATGGCGAGGACGGATAGACCGCGCCAAGCCAGGCGCTGCGGCGGAACGGCTTCCAGTCCTCCTCGGGCGTCGCCAGGCGATCGGCGATCGCGTAGAGCACCGCGGGGTTCACCCCCATGCCGCAATGACTGCCGCACACCTCGATATTCTCGGCGCGCGAATGGGCGGGCTCGATGCAGTTCTCCCAGGGGGTCACGCCGTCCGTCCGGCTGTAGATGGAGGTGGCCGGCACCGGCAGCGGCTCGACGCTCTCGCGAAGCCGGCGCTCGAGGGCCGGACCGGACAGCGTCTCGCCGGTCAGGCGCTCGTAGAGCTTCGCCGGAATCGTCGCGCTCGGATCGCCGGTGAAAGGCGAGCCGAGCGAGATGACCCGCCGCACCCTTTCCGGCGCCGCGCGCGCCAGTTCGCGCGCCATGATGCCGCCCAGACTCCAGCCGACGAGGCTGACCTTTCGTCCCGTGGATTCGAAGATCCCGTCGAGCCGCGCGCGCAATTTTTCACCCTCCGGGCCAACGGCGCGCGGGCCGAGATTGCGCCCGAGCGTCCAGGCGTAGGCGTCATAGCCGAGATGATCGAGATAGCGGCGCAGCAGCCGCGTCGAGCGATCGCTGGTGATGAAGCCCGGCAGGACAAGCACCGGGCCGCCATCGCCCCTGGGCGCGCGCGCCAACAGAGGCGCAGCCAATGGTAGAGACGCCAGCTCAAGCCCCGCGCGATGCAGTTCGGCCAAGGCCAACAACGCCGACGGCGGCTTGATTCGAGAATTTTCCGACGCCCTCATCTTCCCCTCTAACGCTCTATTCTTTGGGGAAGCTTGGCGTCTCGCAGGCGCAGCGTCAACGCTTCACGCCTCGCATCAGACGCTCGAAAGGCATATGCGCAAATTACGCAAATCTCTTCTTACGTGAAATCAGGAACGCGCTTCGTTTTGAAAAATTTGGAGAAAGCAGGCTTGATCCTGCGCAATTGGCCGCTCCATATCTGGAGCAGATCCGCGACGACGCGGGCCGAGGAGCTGGATGGCAGGACGATTCGACTTCCCAGACGCAAAGACAACCGCTGGCGAAATCAGCCGGAACTTTGGGTATTGGCAGGACATCGCCATTAAGCACCCAGTGCTTGTCACCCACCACGGACGCCCCCGGGTCGTCGTTCTCTCTTCCGACGAATACTTCAAGTTGTGTGCGCGCAAGGACATTGCACCCGGCGAGGCGCAGACCGACCCGGTGGTCGACGGCGTTTCGACCTTGTCGGCGCACATGCTCGAAGGCTTTGTCTGGCTGGACGCCGACCTTCGCGTGCGCGCCCTGAACTCGGTCGCCGCGGCCAATATGGGCCTGGATGTCGACGAGGCGGTCACGCTCGACTTCGAGTTGCTCGCCAAGACCAACGAGAGCATGGCCTCCCTCGTCTCGTGGCTGCGGCGCGTACAGCGAACCTCAGAGGCCGTGCGTTTCGAGATGGCCGGCGTCACGGGCTCGGGCCGCAGCTACAGCATGTGCGCCTTCCCGTTTCGAGGCGGGGTCGCCTACACCTATCTCCAGGAAACCGAGATCCGCGACCTTCGCCGGCTGGCCGGTCGCTGGCGGGCCGAGCTGGACGCGGTCAACGCGCTCTACGAGGTGGCGGTCCTGCGTCTGAACCCGTCCGGCTATATCGAGGAGGCCAACGACTTCCTGAGCGAGTCGCTGGGCTTCTCCAGATCCGAACTCGCACGCGCCCGGCTGATCGACATCATCACGCCGGCCGATCGCGACGAGATCGCCGCGGGCCTCCGCGACATCGCCAGCGGCGCCAAGTCGAAATTCATCGGTGTCTGCAGCCTGATGCTGAAGGCCAGCGGCCAGACGCGGCTGAAAATCTCCTGCACGCCGATCCTGCACGACGGGGTGTGCGCCGCCATCGCGATGGTGGGCGTCGAAGCCTAGGCGGACGAGGCCTCGTTGCCGACGGGCCCGGCCCTCGCGCCCTCGTCCGGACCGCGCGCACGTCCTCGAACGAGGCCGGTTGAATAATCCTTAGAATACGAAGTATATTGCCGCCACGTGCGAACGGAGGCGACGTGAGCAAGGTCGAGTTTCCCTGGGGTGGTCTGGCGAGCGAGCCGCTTTGCGTCGCCGATTTCCAGGTCGAGGGCGGCATCATGGCGATGGGCCGCTCTCCATTCGGGGAGCGGCGTATCGGCTATGTCACCGGCGGCGAATTCCAGGGCGAGCGGCTGTCGGGCGCGATCCTGCCGGGCGGCGGCAACTGGTCGCAAAGCGGCGAGATCGAGGGCGGCCTCGCCATCGGCACCTTCGATGCGCGGTCGATCTGGCGCACCCACGACGGTGCGACGATCTATGTCAGCTATACCGGCCGTTCCGCCATCCCCGCTGAGGTCACGGCGCAGTTCCGGGACCCCGCCGCGCCGCCGGTCGATCCGGCGCGCTACTACCTGCGTATCGCCCCGGTCTTCGAGACGTCCGACCTCCGCTACGCCTGGCTCAACGGTGTGCTCGCGGTCGGCTGCGGCGAGCGCATGCCGTGGGGAGTCCGCCACGCCATCTTCGCGATCCGCTGAGGCCATGGCGCCGATCATGAATGCCCCTGCCCGCCCCATGGACGCAGCGTGATGACCTCGGGCGGCTCCACGCTTCCAGTCCGCGAACTCTGCACGGTCAGGATCGAGCTGGCCGCGGGCGCGCCCTTGGCGCTCGGACGGTCGCCGTGGCGCAACCGCAGGGTCAGCGACATCGCGGGCGGGCGCTTCACAGGCCCGCGCCTGGCCGGAACCGTGCGCCCGAGCGGCGCGGACTGGTCGGAGAGCGGGGTCAACGCCGCCGGCGACGGCGTCACCCTGATCGACGTGCGTTCGGTCTGGACGACCGATGACGGTGCGGAGATCTATGTCACCTATGCCGGCCGGCTGGTCGCGCCGGCGGCGACGCTCGAGGCTTTTCGAGATCCGGCCCGCGTCGAGACCCTGACGGCCGACAGCTACCGTTTCCGCATCGTCCCAACGTTCGAGACGAGCGCGGAGCGATACGGCTGGTTGAACGAGTTGGTCGCGGTCGGCTTCGGCCGTCGCACCGCCGCCGGCGTCGAGTACGCCCTGTTCGAAGTCCTATGACGGCGGCGCCGGCAGATATCGAAGGGGTCCTGCGCAAGCTGGGCCTGCCCCCGCGCGGGCCGCTCGCGCCGCTCACCGGCGGGGTGTCCTGCGAGGTCTTTCGCCTCGACGCCGAGGGCGGCCCCTATTGCGTCAAGCGCGCCCTGGCCCAGCTTCGCGTCGCGGCCGATTGGCGGGCGCCCCTGGAACGCTCGCACAGCGAGGTGCGCTGGCTGCAGGCGGTGGCCGATATCGAGGGAGTCCTGGCGCCCCGGGTCATCGCCGAGGATCAGGCGGCGCACCTGTTCGTGATGTCCTGGTTCGACCCCGCCACCCACCCGGTGTGGAAGGCCGAGCTGGCCGCCGGCCGCGTCGACCTCGCCGTCGCCCACGAGGTGGGCGATGCGCTCGGGCGCATCCATGCCACGTCCGCGCGACGTCCCGACCTGGCCGCGGCGTTCCGCACGGGCGATCTCTTCCACGCCCTGCGGCTCGAGCCCTATCTGCTACACACCGCCCGCGCGCATCCCGACCTGGCCGGCAAGATCGAGACCCTGGCGGCGGAGACCCTCGCGCGCGAGATCGCGCTGGTGCACGGCGATGTCAGCCCGAAGAACCTGCTCATCGGGCCGGGCGGTCCCGTCTTCCTCGACGCGGAATGCGCCTGGTGGGGGGACCCGGCGTTCGACCTCGCCTTCTGCCTGAATCACCTGCTGCTGAAGACGGTCTGGCGACCGGACTCGGCCGCCGCCCTGATCACGGCCTTCGAGACCCTGCGGTCCGCCTATGCCGAGCGCGTCGATTGGGAGCCGCTCGAGGCGCTCGAGACGCGCGCCACCCGGTTGCTGGCGGCCCTGCTCCTGGCGCGCATCGACGGCAAGTCGCCGGTGGAATACCTGCAATCCGATCGGGACCGCGCCTTCGTGCGCGACGCCGCGCGCAGCTATCTGCAAACGCCGCCGGAACGCCTGGCCAGCCTGGCCGCCGACTGGGCGGAAAGGATCAAGACACGATGAAGAGCCGAATTGTCGCCGTGCGCGGCCGCCAGATCTGGGACTCGCGCGGCCGTCCCACGGTCGAGGTCGAGGTGACCACGGCCGAGGGATCGACCGGTCGCGGCCTGGCGCCCGCCGGCGCGTCGCGCGGCGCGCACGAGGCGATCGACCTGCGCGATGGCGGTGCGCGATTCGGCGGCCTGGGCGTCGACCGCGCCGTCGACGCGGTGAACGACGAGATCGCCCCGGCCCTGATCGGACTGGACGCCGCCGACCAGGCCGCGGTCGACGCGCGGATCGCGGCCCTCGACGGCACCGCCAACAAGAGCCGGCTGGGCGGCAACGCCACGGTCGCGGCGTCTATGGCGAGCCTGAACGCCGCCGCGGCCACCCTGCGCGAGCCGCTCTGGCGATGGCTCGCCCAGGGCGCCGCCGTGCGCCTGCCCTTGCCCGAGATCCAGATCTTCGGCGGAGGCGCCCATGCCGGCCGCCGAACCGACGTCCAGGATTTCATGGTGATGGCGCCGTTCGCCGGTTCGGCCCGGCGCGCCCTGGAGATCACCTCGGACATCTATCGGGCGGCATGCCGCCTGATGGAGGATGCCGGACGCCTGGCCGGCGTTCGCCAACCAGACCCTGTACGTGTTCGAGCT
>CAMFHW010000166.1 GCA_945952175.1 uncultured Phenylobacterium sp.
ACTATAACGCCCACGGCATCTATCTCGCCCGCAAGAACCCGGCCTTCAACGCCTTCTGCCAGAAGGCCGACCTGATCGAAGTCGACTCGACGCCGATCATCTTCTTCACACGCCTGCTGGGGCTGCATTCGCGCCCCTTCCACCGCTGCACCTATCTGGACTGGCGCCGCCACTTCTGGAGCCTGGCCAACCGCGAGGCCTGGCGGATCTTCTATCTGGGCGGCGAGCCCGGCGTCGCCGAGAAGGCCGCCCGGAACCTCGCCAAGGACTATCCCGGCGCGGTCATCGCAACCCGCCACGGCTATTTCGACGCGTCGGCGGGCTCGGCCGACAATGCCGAGGTTCTGGCTGAGATCGCCGAGTTCCGTCCCAACGTGCTGTTCGTCGGCATGGGCATGCCGCGCCAGGAGGCCTGGCTGCTCGAGAATGGCGACGCCCTGCCCGCCTGCGTCACCTTCTCGGTGGGCGCCGCCTTCGACTACGAGGCCGGCGTCCAACGCGCGGCGCCCCGCTGGACCGGCCGCCTCGGCGTCGAGTGGCTGTTCCGCCTGCTCCACGATCCGCGCCGCCTGTTCGGCCGCTACTGCATCGAGCCCTGGGCCCTGCTGCCCACCATGATCGGCGACGTCGCCCTGGCGATCCGCGAGGGCCGCCTGTTCCGCGGCCCGGGCAAGCTGACCCGCAGCTATGTTCCGCGCGAAGACGTCGGCGTCAGCCTGACCCGCATGGCGGACTGAGACGCCCTATTCCGCCGCCTCGCCGTCTTTCGTGGCGATGATCAGGAACACCGAGCCCTTGAGTTCGCCGACCAGGCCGCTCAGCGTGGGCTGGACCTTGAGCGGAACCGACGGGGCGATGGGCGGCAACTCGGCCAGCAGGCTGCGCACATAGCCGATCTTCAGGGCGTAGTTGACGTTCTGGGCGACCTCGTCGTCGCCCGTCTTGTTCATCTTGGAGATCACGATCCCCACGGCCCGACCCTGGGTGTCGATCACCGGGCCGCCGCTGTTGCCCGAATGGATCGGGATCGAGACCTGCAGGAAGCGGGCGTCGTCCGAGCGGCCGCTCTGGAAATCGTTGCCGGCCAGCGCGCTGACCTCGCCCGAGGTCATCTTCAGCGCCACGCCGAGCACGTCCGGCGCGGGATAGCCCAGGGTGAAGACCCGCTCGCCCATCATCGCCGGCGTCGGCGCGAACAGGATAGCGGGATGGCCGGGCTCCCTGAATTTCGGTCTCAGCACCGCGATGTCGTTGGCCGGGTCGGCGACCACCAGCTCGGCCTCGCCGACCACCTTGCCCTCGTGGGCCAGCTCCAGCTTCACCGCGCCGTCGACCACATGGTTGGCGGTGATGATGTAGCCCTTCGGCCCCAGCCAGCCCGTGCCGGTGAAGGTCCGCGGCCCACCCACGTTCAACAGCCCCCGGTCGGGATCGCAGGCAAATTTCGCGATGGCTTCCGAGACCGACCCCGGCGCGAAGGCCACCGGCTTGACCTCGTCACGCGAAGTTCCGATCAGCGCGCCGCGGTCATCATAGGTGTCGGCGGCCGCGATGATGGTCGTCCGCGCCGTGCAATCGAAGGCCTGGGCCAGATAGGCGCTCGCCGCCACGGACCCGTCCGCCAGTTTGCGCGGCGCGGCGCTGTCGGCGCGCACCACCACCCCGACCAGCCCGCCCTGCAAGGTGGCCATCGAGTCCAGATGGATGAAGTAGCGAAGCTGGGCGTTGGCGTCGTACCCCACAGAGGTCCACTCGCCCTTGGTCTGCGGTCCGCCAGGGACAAGCGGCTTCAGGCTGGCGCGGCGCGCCACCACCTCGCAGACCTTGGCGTGCAAAACCTCGGCGACCGCGCCCGGCGGCGGGCTGGCGAAATGGATCTCGGCCTGGGGCGTCTGATGGGAGGCGACGACGGCGCCCTTGTCGTCCTGGATGATGAAATAGCTCAGCGCGTAGGTGTGCGACCTGCAGTCGTCCAACCGCTGGGTCAGCCCCACCGAGTAGGACTTCCCACTCTGCGCCTCACGCTTGCGATGGGCATAGCGCTCGCGAACCCAGCTCTGAGTGACCCCGCCATTCGCCGCGATCGACCCCATGTCCAGGTCGAAGGCATTGTTGTCGTTGTCCTTGGCGACCTCGACCCACGACTCCGTGGCCTTCGCCGTCCCGGCAAGGCCAATGACCGCGGCCAGGAACGCCGCCACCAGACCGAATCGCATGGAACTCCCCGAACGCCGCAACGACCCCGCGAGGAATCTAAGACGCTGCGCGGAAAAGTGGAGTCTGTTCGGGCCCACCTGGGGCCGGGAGGCTTGTGGAACCGTGTTCGAAACGTCTCGATGGTCCTGCGCCGGATCCGGCGCAGGCGAGGAGACCGGAAATGGCCGACGGCGCGGTGGACGTTCTGAAGGACAAACGGGAGGCCGTGCGCAAGGCCGCCTATGAGGCGCCTCTCGAGGACCTCAATCCCGCGCGGGCCTCACTGTTCCGCGACGACGCCATGTGGCCCGTTTTCGAGCGGCTGCGGGCCGAGGCGCCGGTTCACTTCACGCCCGACAGCAATTACGGGCCCTATTGGTCGATCAGCCGCTACCACGACATCATGGCGGTGGACACCAATCACCAAGTCTTCTCCTCGGCCAGGGGCATCGCGCTCTCGCCGAAGGCCGCCGCCGGGTTCCGCGACCCCAACAACACCGCGACCAATTTCATCTCGATGGATCCGCCTCGCCACGACGAGCAGCGCAAGACGGTCAGTCCCGCCCTCGCGCCCCACGCCCTGGCGGCCATGGCGCCGCAGATCCGCGAGCGCGCCGGCCTGATCCTCGATTCCCTGCCGATCGGCGAGCCCTTCGACTGGGTCGACCTGGTCTCGAAAGAGCTGACCACCATGACGCTGGCCACGCTGTTCGACTTTCCGTTCGAGGAGCGACGCAAGCTCACAAAGTGGTCGGACGCCATGACCACCCCGCCCGGCTTCGGCGGCGGCGCGGCCAATCTGGAGGACCTGCGGGCCACCATGGCCGAGTGCTTCGCCTATTTCGACGGGCTGTGGGACCAGAGGGTCAACGCCGAGCCCAAGGGCGACCTGATCTCGATGCTGGCCCATGGCGAGGCGACCCGGAACATCACCCGCCAGGAATTCCACGCCAATGTCGGCCTGCTGATCATCGGCGGCAACGACACGACGCGGAACACCATCTCCGGTTCGGTCTACGCGCTGAACCAGAACCCCGACCAGGACGCCAAGCTGCGGGCCGACCCGAAGCTCATCCCTTCCATGGTCTCCGAGACCATCCGCTGGCAGACGCCGCTCGCGCACATGTCCCGCACCGCGACCCAGGACTTCGAGCTGGGCGGCAAGACCATCCGCGAGGGGGACAAGGTCGTCATGTGGTACGTCTCGGGCAATCGCGACGAGAGCGTGATCGAGAACCCGAACGCCTACCTCATCGACCGCGAGCGGCCCCGCCAGCATCTCTCTTTCGGCTTCGGTATCCACCGCTGCGTCGGCAACCGCCTGGCCGAGCTGCAGCTGACCATCATCTGGGAAGAGATCCTGAAACGCTTCCCGCAGATCAAGCTGCTGGAAGAGCCCAAGCGCAGCTATTCGATCTTCGTGAAGGGCTATGAGGAGATGAGGGTCGTCCTGCCCTCGAGGGCCTGAGCCTGTTCACCGCGCCCCGTCTCGGCCATGGTCGGCGCCTTCGGCCATGGCGGACGTGAGATGAGCCTTTCGATTCATGCCGGCGCGAGATCGCTGCGCCACCGGGCGATCGTCGCCGCGCGGCGGCTGATCGACCAGGGCGGGATCGAGGCCTTGCAGCTTCGCGCCATCGCCGCCGAGGTCGATTGCGGGGTGGCGAGCCTCTACTATCACTTCGCCAACAAGGAAGCCCTGCTCGGCGCCCTGGCGATCGAAGGTTGGCTGGACCTCACCGAGCAGATCGAGCAGGCCCGCGCCAGCGGCAGGTTCCCCCATCAGATCGACGCGGCCTCGACGGCGCTGCTGGGCTTCATCCGCCGCGCCCCCAAACTCTACGCCCTCATGCAGACCGACCCGGCCCTTGCCGGACACGCCGGCGTCCGCGAGGCCGAGCAGCGGGCCTTTGAGGCGTTTCGCGCGGCCTTGCAGCACGACGACCGCGTCCCATCCAATCGGGTCGAGGAGGTCGCGCGGCTCTTCTGGGTGCTCGCGCGTGGCATCGCCTCGGCGGTTCAGGTCGAGGCCGACGCCGTCGCGGCCGACCGACTGATTCAGACGGTGCTGCGGGGTTTCGGCTTCCTGCTGTCGCCACGCTATGCGAGCTGACATCCGCGCGGAACGGGTCGAAGCGGTGATTGGTGCGGGCGGCCGGGATCGAACCGGCAAGAGCCAAGGGCTCGACGGATTTTAAGTCCGTTGCGTCTACCAGTTCCGCCACGCCCGCGGGCCGAGCGACTCTATACCGAGCGCCGCCGGCCTGGCCAAGGCGGCCATCGCTGAGGCGGCGTGCCGGTCGGAACGCCTGCGTGCGGGCGAAATCCCGTATCCCGGGATTGCACGGCCAGCCGGCCCACCCTCAGATGCGTCGATGGCTCCCGTGATCCTCTGGTTCCGCCGCGACCTGCGGCTCGCCGACAATCCGGCGCTGGAGGCGGCGTTGCGGACCGGCCATCCGATCCTGCCGCTCTACGTCCTGGACGCGACGCCCGGGCTGCGCGCGCCGGGCGCGGCATCACTCTGGTGGCTCGACAAGTCCCTGGCCGCTCTCGCCCACGACCTGGCGGCGCGCGGATCGCGCCTCATCCTCCGCCGCGGCGAGGCGGGCCGCCTCCTCCGCGCGCTCGTCGCCGAGACCGGCGCGAAGGGCGTCTATTTCAACGCCCTGTTCGATCCCGGCCTTGTCGAGCGCGACACCCGCCTGGCCGAGGATCTCGCCACCGGTGGCGTCGGGGCGCACCGCTACAATGGCGGCCACCTGGTCAATCCCCAGGCGGTGCTCACCAAGGCCGGCGGCCCGTTCAGCGTTTTCACCCCCTTCTGGCGCGCAGCGCGGGAACAGGTCGGCCCGGGCGCCGCGACCGCTCCGTCCGGGGGCCTCCCCGCCCCCGAGGCCTGGCCGGCCGGCGACCGCCTCGCCGACTGGGCCCTGCATCCGACGGCGCCCGACTGGTCTCTGGGCTTCTCCGACTGGCGGCCTGGCGAAGCTGGCGCGCACGAGCGTCTGGAGACCTTCATCGACCAGGGCCTGGCCGACTATGCGATCGATCGCGACCGGCCGGACCGCGAGGGCGTCTCGCGCCTCTCGCCCCACCTGCACTTCGGCGAGATCTCGCCCAAGGCCTGCTGGCGCGCCGCCGAGGCGGCCGCCCATCGCGGCGACGTTTCCCACGCGCAGGTCGAGAAGTTCCAGGCCGAGCTTGGCTGGCGCGAGTTCAACGCCGCCGTCGCCGCCCGCGTCCCGGACCTGGCGCAGACCAATTTCAACCGCGCCTTCGACGCCTTCCCCTGGCGGCGCGCGCCGGCCGCCTTCCGCGCCTGGGGCCGTGGCCGCACCGGTTATCCCCTGGTCGACGCCGGCATGCGCCAGCTCTGGACGAGCGGCTGGATGCATAACCGCGTCCGCATGGTCGTCGCCTCGTTCCTGGCCAAGCACCTGCTGATCGACTGGCGCGAGGGCGAGGCCTGGTTCTGGGATTGCCTGGTCGACGCCGACCACGCCTCGAACGCCGGCAACTGGCAGTGGGTCGCGGGCTCCGGCGCCGACGCCGCCCCCTATTTCCGCATCTTCAACCCCGTCGCCCAGGGCGAGAAGTTCGACCCCAAGGGCGCCTATGTCCGCCGATGGGTCCCCGAGCTCGCCAGGCTCCCCGACAAGCACATCCACGCGCCCTGGACGGCGCCGGCCGACGTCCTGGCCAAGGCCGCGGTGAAGCTCGGCGACACCTATCCCAAGCCGATCGTCGACCATGACATGGCGCGAAGGCGGGCCCTCGACGCCTATGCCGAGGTGCGCGCCGCAGGCTCCGGGGACGAGACCTAGGGAACCCCGATCGTCTCGCCGAACAGGTCGATCATCGCGCGCCAGCTGCGCCGGTCGGTCGGGCCGTCATAGGCGATGCCGGGCATGTTGAAGCTATCGGCGTCCGGGTTGGTGAAGCTGTGGCCGACGCCGCCATAGAGCTCCATGCGCCAGTCGACCTTGGCCTCGGTCATCTCCTTCTCGAAGGCCGTGCGCTGCTCCGGCGGCACGAGCGGATCGGCCGCGCCGATGCAGACCAGCACCTTGCCCTTGATGTTGGCGGCGTCCTGCGGCCGCGAGGTCTGCAGCCCGGCATGGAAGCCCACCACCGCGGCGATCCTCTCGCCGGCCCGGGCCAGTTCCAGCGAGGTCGAACCGCCGAAGCAATAGCCGATCGCCGCCACGCGGGCCGCGTCCACCCCGGGCTGGGCGGTCAGGATGTCGAGCGCCGCCTTGGCGCGCAGGCGGATGCCGGTCGGATCGGCCCACCAGGCCATGATCCTGGGCCGCGCCTCCTCCATCGGCAGGGCCTTGCCGCCGCCGTGATAGTCGAGAGCGAAGACCTGGTAGCCCAGGGCCGCCAGCCGGCGCGAGCGGATGTGCACATGGTCGGTATGGCCCGGCCCCTCGTGCGAGACCAGCACGGCCGGCCCGGTCGCCCCGCCGGTCGGCGTGACCATGTAGCCGATCATGTCCGCGCCATCGGCGCTGTAGGCGATCTCCTCGAACTTCATCTGGCTTCCTCCTTGGGGTCGAAACCTCTCCCCCCAAAGCCGGCCGCCCGCCAACCCAAAAAAGCAAGGAAGCGGCCGATCTGCATGATGATGTGCTCGCGTTTAGTTTTGCTGTTCCGACTCCCAGCTTTGCTGATAGGTGGACCTGCGCAGGGGAGGACCGATGGCGAGCGATCTGGACACCGACACCGCTCAGGCTCACGCCATGTTCCGATCGTTCGACGGCATGGAAGGGGTACCGGAATTCGTCGCCGCCCCGCCGCGCCGGCGCACGCTGATCGAGACCGGCCAGGCGGTCTATCCGGGCGTGCTGGTGGCCTTGACCATCGCCCTCGCCGCCACCTGGCTCTCCACCCACTACACCGCACCGGTCATGCTGTTCGGCCTGCTGCTCGGCATGGCCTTCCACTTCCTGCACGAGGAAGGCCGCTGCGTGGCCGGGATCGAGTTCTCGTCCAAGGCCGTGCTGCGCCTGGGCGTCGCCCTGCTGGGCGCGCGGGTGACGGCCGAGCAGATCATGAGCCTGGGTCCCGCCCCGATCCTGATGGTCATCGTCGCCGTGATCTCGACCATCACCATCGGCCTGGTCGTCGCGCCGCGCCTGGGGCGCAGCAAGGCGTTCGGCGTGCTGTCGGGCGGCGCGGTCGGCATCTGCGGCGCCTCGGCGGCGCTCGCCATCGCCTCGGTCCTGCCGCGCAGCAAGGATAGCGAGCGCGACACCATCCTGACGGTGGTCACCGTCACCGCGCTCTCGACCGTCGCGATGATCGTCTATCCGCTGCTGGCCCTGCGGCTCGGCCTCAACCACGTCCAGGCCGGCGTCTTTCTCGGCGGCACGATCCATGACGTGGCCCAGGTGGTCGGCGCGGGCTATTCGATCTCGCCCCAGACCGGCGACATCGCCACCTATGTGAAACTGCTGCGGGTGGCCATGCTGGCGCCGGTGGTGTTCGCCATCTCGGTGGTCGCGACGCGCGCGGCGGGCGACGCGGCCGGCAAGGGCAAGATCCCGGCCCCGCCGATGTTCCTGCTGGGCTTCGCCGCCCTGGTCGCGATCAACAGCATGGGCTGGCTGCCCAAGATCGCCACCGAGGGCGCCAAGAACCTGTCGAGCTGGTGCCTGGTCACGGCCATCGCGGCGCTGGGCATGAAGACCTCGTTCCGCGAGGTCTTCGCCGTCGGCTGGCGGCCGATCGCGCTGATGGTCGGCGAGACCCTGTGGATCGGCGGCTTCGTCCTGGCCGCCGTCCTGCTGACCCGCTGACCGGGACCTAGAACTCTTCCCAGCCGCCCCCGCCGCCGCCGGCGGCGAACACCTTGGCGCGCGCCTGGGCCTTGTGCACCGGATTGGCGGCGACGACCCGCGGCGCGGCGATCGGCGCCGCGACGGTCGCGCCGAGATTGAAGCGGGCGACGTGGCGCACCAGTTCGCCGGCCTCGTTCTTCAGGCTGGCGGCCGCCGCCGTGGCTTCCTCGACCATGGCGGCGTTCTGCTGGGTCACCTGGTCCA